>JANTHH010000211.1 GCA_024762485.1 Chromatiales bacterium | reverse complement strand
AACAAAAGGCCCCCATGCGGGGCCTTTTGTTTTGTCAGGTGAGGGTCGGGATGAGAAGCCTCGTAAGGGTTCGACAAGGCGCGAAGCGCCGCTGGACGCCGCAGCGAAGCGAAGGCGCCCCGCAGGGGTAAGGGCGCAGCCCGAATCAATCCCTCCCTCTCCGCCAATAAAAAAAGGCCCCCATGCGGGGCCTTTTGTTTTGTCAGGTGAGGGTCGGGATGAGAAGCCTCGTAAGGGTTCGACAAGGCGCGCAGCGCCGCGGGACGCCGCAGCGAAGCGAAGGCGCCCCGCAGGGGTGAGGGCGCAGCCCGAATCAATCCCTCCCTTCCTTCCTGCCGGATTACCAAACCCCGTTTCTCTGCCACCGGGTTGTCTGTATCTGTACCCCGCTGTTCTAGACTTGTTGCCAGGCTTGGCATGCATTGATCCTCCCCTAGTGTGCAGACATGTCAGCGTCAGACGATGTTGGTTGTATATGTCCTCGTGAGGCGGGGTGCTGTCGTGTTGCCAGGTAAGTGCGCTGAACAGTCTGCGTCAACCGAGGAGGCTGTGTCTGTGGCAAGGAATTTGCTGCGCATACCCTGAGACATTCAATGGCTGCCAGTAGGGTCTCCAGTGGTCCAGTTTGGTGCGGGCTGTCGATTGAATGTGCCGTTTCCGTGCGTTCCTGGAGATTGGGTTGTCTCTGGAGCATGACAGGCCGGGGTAACCGTGGCCAAGGGAGGTGAGGATGTCGAATATCGATCCCAGTCAGAGCTACAGCGGCCTGGAAAAACAGGGTCTCTACAACCTGAACGAGATCTTCTGGAATCTGCCGACGCCGGCGCTTTATGAACACGCCCTGGCGCGCCGCGAAGGCGCCTTGTCACATCTGGGGCCGCTGGTGGTTCGCACCGGTCATCACACAGGCCGCTCGGCAGATGACAAGTTCATCGTCGACGAGGCCAGCAGTCATGACCAGATCTGGTGGGGCACCATCAACAAGCCTATTTCTGAGCACAATTTCGACATCCTGCACCAGCGGATGGCGTCCTACCTGCAGATGAAGGACGTCTATGTACAGGACTGTTTTGCAGGGGCAGACCCTCAATACCGCATGCCGGTGCGGATCATTACCGAATACGCCTGGCACAGCCTGTTCGCCCGCAACATGTTCATCCAGGCGCGTCCGGAGGAGGTGGCGAGCCATGAGCCTCATTTCACGGTCATCAATTCCCCCCGTTTCCATGCCATACCGGGGCAGGACCATACCCACAGCCAGACCTTCATCCTGGTCAATTTCCATCAGCGCCTGGTGCTGATCGGAGGTACCAGCTACGCCGGTGAGATCAAGAAGTCCATTTTTTCCGTGATGAACTACCTGATGCCTGATCAGGGGGTGCTGCCCATGCATTGTTCAGCGAATATCGGACAGAATGGCAGGACGGCGCTGTTCTTCGGCCTGAGCGGCACCGGCAAGACAACATTGTCCGCTGACGCGTCGCGGATTCTGATCGGCGATGACGAACATGGCTGGAGCGACAATGGCATCTTCAATTTCGAAGGGGGTTGCTACGCCAAGATGATCCGGCTGTCACCGGAGAATGAACCGGAGATTTTCGCGACGACCCGCCGCTTCGGCACGGTGCTGGAGAACGTCACCATGGACGCGCGGACGCGCCGGCTGGATCTGGATGACGATACGCTGACCGAAAACACACGCGGTGCGTACCACATCAGTGCGATTCCCAATGCCACGCCGGATGGTGTCGGCGGTCATCCGGAGAACATCATCTTCCTCACCTGTGACGCCTTCGGTGTGCTGCCGCCGCTGTCACGTCTTACGCCCGAACAGGCCATGTACCATTTCATCTCGGGTTACACCGCCCGTGTCGCGGGTACCGAGGAGGGTGTAACCGAACCTACGCCGGTATTCAGTGCCTGTTACGGTGCCCCCTTCATGCCACTGCACCCGCGGCGCTATGCCGAACTTCTGGGCGAACGGATCACGCGTCACGGGGTCAATGTCTGGCTGATCAATACCGGCTGGAGCGGGGGGGCCTACGGGACCGGCAGCCGGATCGAGATCCCCCATACCCGGGCGATGGTGAACGCGGCACTGGACGGAAAGCTCAATGATGTCCCGGTCAGCGCGGACCCTGTGTTTGGCTTGGCGATTCCGGATCACTGCCCCGGTGTCCCCGGGGAATTGCTGAAGCCGCGCACTAACTGGCCGGACAAGGCGGCCTATGACACTCAGGCGGCCAAGCTGGCGGCCATGTTCGACGAAAATTTCCGCAAATATGCTGACGAGGTGCCAGCGACCATCAGCGCCGCCGGGCCAGTAGCGATGTAACGGCACGGATGAGTGGTCAGCAATGGATGAACTGAAGAATATCAATGGCCATTTTTATTCGGAGTTCAATCCCGGCTGGGGTGGCTTTGCCGAGGAATTGTTCCATTACACGTCGCGTTATTACGCGGCGACGGAGGCCTTTCTGCGCAACCTGTCGGGTAAGCGGGATTTCAGCATGAGCGGCTACAAGGCCGCGCACCTCAGCGAGGTGCAGCGTCAGCTGATGGCGGCGGTGCTCGCGCAACCGCCAGACAGACGGGGTGCCCTGGCGATCATCTCGATTATCGAGGCGGTGAGGGACCGTCAGGGTGATGTCGACCCGGCGATCAGCCGGGACTATCTCAGCGAAGGGCGGGCACTTCATCCCCCTGCCACACACCCGCCCTGCGGTACAGGCCGGCGGCAGGGGGGTGCGCTGCCGTCGCCAATCGATCCATTTCTCAACCTGGCAGAGCGCCTGCAGATCCCCGTGGCGGTCTGCAACCACCATGTGGAGCTGTCACTGCATCAATTGGCGGAGCAGCTGGACAGCCCGAATTCGACCCTGCGCAGCAACCTGCAACAGGCGATCATCGATCTGCATAATGCGGGTTACATGATCAGGAATCACCCCGAGCTGACCCATGCGGAGGCTCGCACGATCGCCGACGAGGATGCTGTGTGAGGGTCTTGCCTGCGGTGGAGGGCATCTGTCGCCCTGTGGGATGGTTGGGGGAATACGTGAGGGCCGCTGGCAAGGCGGCCGTCCATGGTGTGCGCCGGGGGGATATTCACGCCGTCAGCTCTGCGGCTGCCAGGATCAGTGGGCCTTCTTGATCTCCTCGAAGGGGTCGATTTCCTTGGCATCGGGTTTGACCTGGTGATCCTTCGGGCTCCACATGCCGTGGCAGCGGTCCTGATCGACGCCCTGGATGGTGAGGATGGTCCACACCGCCGCGATGGCCCACATGGCCAGGCCGAGAAGGACGGTCCCCCAGCTGATCCCCGGGCCGCCCGCCGGACCGCCCAACAGTCCGAAGACCACGCCGATCACGCCGAACAACCAGAACACGGAGATCGGCGGGGCGCACTTGGTGCCGCAGCCGTAACGGCAGGCACCGATCGGCGGTATCAACGCAGCGGTAACGAATTTTTTCATACGCCCCTCCACTTGGGTTGCGATTGCCTGAAAACGACATGGCACAACCTATAGCACAGGGCTTGGGCGGGATGCTAGTGGTGAAGTCCCTGCCTCCCGGGGTGGGGCGGGAGGTCAGGCCGACAAGCGGTCGTTGAGAAAGGGCTTGATGGTGTCAAGCATGACCGCGTGCAGGCGGATACCGGCGGTGATCACATTGCCGGTCTGAAGGAAGTCGCTGCCACCGGACAGGTCGGTGACCACACCCCCGGCCTCACGCACCAGCAAGGCACCGGCCGCGAAGTCCCAGGGGGCCAGGCCCAGTTCCCAGAAGCCGTCGTAGCGGCCGGCGGCGACGTAGGCGAAGTCGAGGGCGGCGGACCCGGGGCGGCGGATACCGGCGGCGTCCTGCATCAGTGCCTTGAGCATGCCGAGGTACTCGTCGACGAAACGCTGGTCGCGGAAAGGGATGCCGGTGCCGAGCAGGGCGCCCTGCAGGGCCTTGTGTTCGGACACGCGCAGGCGTCGGGAATTCAGATAGGCACCGCCGCCCTTGTCTGCAGTGAACATCTCGTCACGCAGTGGATCGTAGACCACCGCGCTGATCAGGGTGCCCTTGTGCTGCAGGGCGATAGAGACGGAAAACTGGGGGATACCCCGCAGGTAATTGGTGGTGCCGTCGAGCGGGTCGATGATCCATTGGTATTCGTTGCCGGCGTGGATGCCGCTCTCCTCGGCAAGGATGGCGTGATCCGGGTAGGCCTGGCGAATGACCTGGATGATGGCCTCTTCCGCGGCCTTGTCGACCTCGCTGACGAAGTCGTTGGCCCGCTTCTCGGTGACCTTCAGGCTGTCCACGCGATCGTGGTAGCGGAGCAGTAACTGGCCGGCCTGGCGGGCGGCACGAACGGCGATGTTGGTTGTCGGTTTCATAGCCGGCCAAGGATACCGGAAGGGTGAG
>JANTHH010000210.1 GCA_024762485.1 Chromatiales bacterium | reverse complement strand
TGCGGAAGGCCATGCGGCGGGTCACCTCGTCGCCGACCACGGCGGCCGGGTCTGGCACGCCCCAGTGGGCGGTCATGGGCTGGCCGGGCCAGATGGGACAGGTCTCGGCGGCGGCGCGGTCGCAGACGGTAAAGACGAAGTCCATCCTGGGTGCATCGGCGGCCTCGAATTCTGACCAGTCCTTGCTGCGCAGTCCCTCGGTGGGGAGGTTGTTCTTGCGCAGGGTCTCAAGCGTCAGCGGATGGATCTCCCCCCGCGGATGGCTGCCGGTACTGTAGGCGTGGAACCGGCCCCTGCCGAGGCGGTTGAGCAGGGTCTCGGCAAAGATGCTGCGGGCCGAGTTGCCGGTGCACAGGAACAGGACATTGAAGTGATCGTGCGAAATGACACCTTCTCCGTTTACAGGGGATGGTGCGCAATATATTCGTCATGACAAATATATGCAATAACGAATATATTTCAGCCGCCCGACCGTTCAGTCGTAGTCCTCGTCGAGGGCGCGCAGGAACGCGACGAGTGGTGCGATGTCCTGCGGGGCGATATTCACCCCGGCCAGTTCCGGTGCGGGGTGGCGCAGACCGCCCGTGCGTGCCCGCTCGCTGACCTCCCGGTAGAAGGCGATCACTGCGGCGAGGTCGTCCCGACTGCCGTCGTGCAGATAGGGGGCGCTGTGGCCGAGATCACGCAGGCCCGGGGTCTTGAAGGCGGCGAAGGCACGGTTCAGCAGGGTGTCGTCGTCACAGCCGCCCGCCGGGCACAGCTTGGCGCGCAGCGCCGCCTGGCTGTGCGGCAGGTCCGGGTTGAGCACCGTGTTCCAGGCACCGAGATCGGCCTGGCCCTTGTCTTGGGACGAGGGGATGGCGCGGAAACGACCGCTGGCCTCGGGGTGCCGCGTGCTCGGTGGCAGGTCCGCGGCACCGCGATCCGCAGCAGCAGGCACGGCGAGCCTGGCGAAGCTGCCGTGGCCGTGCACCCGCTCATAGTCGAGTTCGCTGGCACCGGTGTTGTGCAGGCGGGTGTCGGTGAACTCGGGTGGCACATGGCAGGCGGCGCAGTTGCCACGCCGGGGGTCGAGAAAGGCCTTTAGCCCGGCCAGCTCCTGTGCACCGAAGACAAATGCCCGGTCGTGGGTGGTGAAGCGGTGCGACGTGCCGTCGATGAACACGGGCTGACGCAAAGCCTGCAGTTCGTCCAGCAGGCGGTGGCTGTAGGGGGTGGCGTCTTCATCGGCCGCGGGCGCGCGGTCGATGCCGTTGGCCGCCAGAAAGACGTCGTAGGGTGAGCCGTCATGCCGGCCCTGGGCGTCGCGTGAGAAGTCCAGGTCGGCCACGTAGCCACCGATCAGCCGGGCCACCGCGGCGACGATCTCGCCGTCGCTGGCCTGGTCCACGTCCAGCCGGAAGGACACGGGCAGGCGCAAAGCGGGCGGGACCGCATCAGCAGCGGCAAATACCTGGCGATAACTGCCGCCGAATTCCCGGGCCAGCGCACCCTTGCCGTCGTCCTCGCGTATGACGCGGGCGATGTGGTGGATCGCCTGCGTGTGCTCGTCCGGCAGCCAGCCGTAGTTGCGCCCGGTCAGGGTGGCGCTGACCAGGTCCTGCAGGCTGGCGAATTCGCCGTCGTAGTGCAGCAGCAGCTTGCCCTCGGGGGCGATCGCGCTGGCCACCAGGGCCTGGGAGTTACGCTCTGCCAGCCGCTTGCCATCGTTGCGCGCGGGGATCGGCGGACGGCGGGCGAAGTCGGCATAGCTGCGCATGCCGTGGGCGTCGGCGTGCTCGTCGACCATGTGACAGGCGCGGCAGTTCATGGTCTGGCCGGCGAAGGGGCCGGGCAGCGGGCTGTCGGTGGTGGCGGTGGTCGCCATCACCGGGTCGGCCGCGCCGGGCCGGGCGGCATGTGCCTGGGCGAAGCGGGTCTCCAGGAACAGGCGTTCTCCAAGGGCGATCTCCGGTGGGTCGATGTCTTCACCGGCATGGGTGGCTGCCGACAGCCCAAGCAGCAGGAACAGGCAGGCTTTGTTCATGGTCGGATCTCCTCAAAATTGATAGCCGGCACGCAGCCCGGCAACCCAGACGCTGGTATCGACAGTGGCGCCGCTGCCATCGAAGCCACTGTTGTGGATGCATTGAATGGAGGGCGAGACATGCAGCTGTGCACTGGGCTGCCAGCGCAGGTAGAGCTCGGATTGCAGGCTGTCATCGGCATCGACCAGGCGCGCGGCAGCCCCGGTCCAGGCGATCCCTGCGCCAAGGTTCACGCTGTCGGCCAGCGCCAGTTCGGCCGCGAGGCTGGCGAAGCGGGCGGCCGCGCTCGCCGCTTCGCGGGCGGCACCCAGGCGCAGGTTCAGCATCGCGTCGCCCAGCTGCCGGTCCAGCGACAGGTAGACGCCGTAGTTGTGTCCCGCATCCGTTTCGTGTGCGCCAGTGTGCAGCCAGCTGCCGATCCGCGTCATCCCCCAGCCATGCAGTTGTTGCCACTCGGCAGCGAGGAAGGCGCCGCGTCCCTCTTCGTCGATATCGAACAGTGCCTCATAACGGGCATGCGGAACATCCGCCAGACCGTGGGATGCCGCGGCAAGCAGCACCAGCGTACCGTCCTGCTGACCGATGTCCAGTTGGTAGAACATGCCCAGGGTGTAATCAGGGAACTCGATGGTGGGGTTGTTGTTGAGGCCGGTTGCGAGAAACTGGGTGTCCGCATCGTTGGCCACATCGCTGTTGTCCAGCGGCCCGGTGGCATCGATCAGGCCCAGGGTGAGCGTGCCGGGGCCGGCCTGCCGGGTGTAGTTCAGCTCGGAGAGCTGGACACGGCCGTGGCCATTCTCTTTGTAGGCACTGCCGGCATCGGCATTGGCCTCCCCCAACAGACCCGAGACCCCGTGTACTGTCGGGCTGCTGTTGGCTTCAACATGGGCTGCTAGGACGCCCGCACCAAGGGTGAACTCGGCCACCAGGTCGGCAGACCCCTGAAACTCGTCCTCGATGCGCGAGTCGCTGGCCGATTGCCAGGTGACAAGTGCACCGGCCTCCCAGCCGGCATGGCCGGTGGTACTGCCGAGCAGGAGTGCGCTGCTCAGGGCAAGGGGTGACAGATGCGATATTGGCGTGACTGCTGGGGCGTTCATGTGGGTTGTTGGCCTGTGTGGTTGGTGTTGTCAGAGTATTTGTCAAAACGAAAGCAAATGATAACGATTCGTATTAAAATTACAACACGGGTTCGCAATCTTGTGAATGGGGTTATTCCTGCAAGGTCATAAGGGAAGGGGTGAGGCGTGACGCTGCCCTGCCTCGCAGCGAGGGTCGCTGGGCGTCAGAGATTGTCGTGCCAGGTTGCGGGGCTGGTGATCCCGGCGGTGGGCAGGTGCGTGCTTGATTAGCCGCGCTGGCAGCTGATGATGGTGCCGTTGTCGCCGAGGGTTGCGAGGGGTTCGCCGGCGGCCGCGGCGCCAGCGGCCAGGGCATTGATGACCTGCTGTGCCCAGCCGGGCAGCGCCGGGTTCAGTCTGTAGTGCACCCATTGCCCCTCGCGGCGGTCACTGACGACGCCGCTGTCGCGCAGGGCCTTGAGATGGCGCGAGATCTTCGGTTGCGACAGGGCCAGCATCTGCTGCAGGTGACAGACGCACAACTCGTCGTTGTGCAGCAGCAACAGCACGATGCGCAGGCGGGTCGGCTCGGCGAGGGCCTTGAGCAGGGTGTCGGGGTGAAGGTTGTCAGGCTGCGGGTCGCTCATGGTCTGGGGTTCGTGACTGCGAGGATGTCGCCAAGTGTACCGCAGTCGGGCAGGGTGGCCGATGGCCTGGCCGGGATCGCTTTGTACCGTCCGGTGGAAGGGGTCAGGCCGACGGTGCAAAGGCGCCGGCACCGTGGGTGGTCAGTTCGCGGGTGATCGCATCCGGCGGCAGCGCGGGACTGCTCAGGTGACCCTGCATCAGCTCACAGCCGTGGTGCTGGAGGAAGGCGAGTTGCTCGACGGTCTCCACCCCCTCCGCCACGGTGACTATGCCCAGGCTCTGGCTCATGGCGATGATGGCATGGCAGATGGCGCTGTCGTTTGAGTCCTCGGTGAGGTCGCGCACGAAGGAACGGTCGATCTTCAACTTGCTGACCGGCAACTGTTTCAGATAGCTGAGCGAGGAATAGCCGGTACCGAAGTCGTCGATGGCGATCTGGAAGCCGCGGTCCCGCAGGCTGGTCAGCCAGGAGCCGGTGTCCTGCATGTCGCGCACGACATGGGACTCGGTGATCTCCAGCTCCACATGATGTGCCGGGCAGGCGCTGGACTCTATGGTGTCGAGCAGACTGTGCTGCAACCCCTGGTTGATGGTGCTGGCGTTCGACAGATTGATCGACATCAGCGGCACCGGCAGGCCGAGATCGAGCCACAGGCGCATCTGCCGGCAGGCCTCGCG
>JANTHH010000209.1 GCA_024762485.1 Chromatiales bacterium | reverse complement strand
CAGACCTGCCGTCACTGCATGTTCATCTGGCGCCCGCTGAAGCCGACCGATGCCGATCCCGACGCCATCTACCGGCTGGTCGACGATCTCACCGACAACGTGCTGTTCACCGGCGGCGACCTGACCAAACACATGGACGCCTTCTACAACGGCATCCGCGCCATGCGCCATGTCACCACCTTCGCCATCCTGCTCAACGGCGACTTCGCCGACGACCCCGAGACCACCGAGCAGGTGATCGGCAGCATGGCCGCTGCCATCAAGGGACGGCCCGCCCACTGGCCCAAGGCCCGGGTGCTGCTGCAGATCAGCTTCGACGAGTTCCACCAGGAGGTCATCGTCGACAAGAAGGGCCGGCTGAAGGAACGCATCCCGGTGGCGAAGATCGCCAACATCGTGGAATGTGCCCCGCGTTACGCCGGCCAGGTGCAGCTCGCCCTGCTGCACAAGCAGACCGGTCTGAACTTCTCCATGGACGTGTTGCACAAGGGCGTGTTTGCACGCCTGGCCAACGAACTGGGCGCGCGCGGGCACCAACTGCAGGTGCTGTCCACCGGGCCGTCGGCGCGGCTCAAGACAAATCCGCAGACAGGCCAGCAGGGGCGGATCCTCAAGGATGCCAGCTTCGTACTGACCGCTTACCCCGATGCCCCCATCCTGCTGACCAGTTCGACCATCGATGGTTACGGCCGCGCCGCGCTGATCGAGGAAGGTGAAACGGTGAAGGAGCGCGAACTGCTGCAACAGGTGCTGGAACAGGGGCCGCCCGAGGGCGAGTCCTTCGATATCGACCTGATGTTCTGGTTCAACGGCTGGGCCACCCTGTTCAATGCGGTGCACATGTGTCTGGGCGACGTCTACAAGGACGGTGTCGAGCGTATCCTGGCGCGCCAGCGCAAGGACCCGCTGAGCCATGCCCTGCACCGCTTCGACCGGCGCCTGCTTGAGCTCTACAGCGAGGTGCGGCCTGACATCGAACAGCTGCTTGAAGCCGCCACCGGACCGCATCACCTGTTCCACACCCTCACCGAGGATGCCGGGGTGCGCCTGCACATGACCCGGCGCCTGATCGAACTGGACCACGCCGCCTGAGACACCGGTACGGCAAAACCTTCCCGGGGATGCGATAATCCGCGGTCGTCTCCACTACCCGCGATACCTATGTTCCTCGACCCCTATCACCACCGGCAAAAAGACAGGATCCTTGTCAGCCCCGATCAGGCAAGCCATTTCGCCAAGGATCTGGCCAGTGATTTCAATCCGATCCACGACCCCGACAACAAGCGTTTCTGCGTCCCGGGTGATCTGCTGTTTTCGCTGGTGCTCGGGCGCTACGGTCTGAGCGAACGCATGGACTTCAACTTTGCCGGCATGGTCGGCAAGGGTGCAGAGCTGGTGTTTCCCGAGGTCGCTGGCGAGTGTCTGGAAATCCGGGACCAGCGCGACAAGCTGATGATGCAGGTGCGCCGCAGCGGCGCGGTCAGCGAGGATCATTCGCTGATCGAGCACTTCGTCCGCAACTACGTCGCCTTCTCCGGGCAGAACTTTCCCGGTGTGCTGGTGCCGCTGCTCACCGAGCAGGGGGTGATGCTGAATCCCGACCGGCCGCTGGTGATCTACGAACGCATGGCGTTCGAACTCGACAGGCTGGACATCCACACTCCTGGGCTGGTCCCTGGCGAGAGCACTCTGGAGGTGAACGGCAAGCGCGGCAACGTGCGGCTGGACTTTACCATCGAGTCCGGGGGCGAGGAGGTCGGCCACGGCCACAAGCAGCTGGTGGTCAGCGGCCTGCAACCGTACGCGAAGGACCGGGTCCAGGCGGTGGTCGAGGACTACCTGGCCCGCAAGGCCCGCTTCACGCCCTGAGCCGGCCCTGTCCGGTAGCCGTCAAGAACGCCCCCCAGCGGCCGATATCCTTTGGGTATACCGCTGCAGGCCACGCCCATGAAGCTCATCCCCCATGTCGTCTACAACGAACTGGTGCTGCCCGAGATCCTCACCCTGCACCACGAGGGGGACCGGCTGACACTGCTGTTGTCCGCCCTGCAGTCAGGGGGTCGCAAGCTGGTGATCGACCTCGACGAGCTGACGCCGCCTGATACGCCCGTCAGCAGGACCGCCATCGAGCGCAATGCCCAGGCCCTGCTCCATGCGCTGGAGAACAGCCGCGACCCGGTGGAGATGATCGCGCTCGTCGCCCCCCGTGAATACACCGCCATGCTGCAGCCTTATCTGAACACATTGACGACGAATGGTTACGAGGCACGGCTGTTCGAGAAGCCTGCACAGGCCCACTTCTGGCTCGGCGTCTGAGACCCTCGGCAGCAACGCCCCACCCCGGCGCAGGAAGCCGATTCGCCTAACAGGGCCTTTTCTTCATCTCAGTAATCTAATTCTGTGACACCTGTCACACTTTTACTTAGAATCCCTGGTGAAGACACGTCACCCGGGTGCTTTCCCGGGCGTGGCAGAGAACAAAAACAGAGGAACCCCCAGGTGAAGATCTTCATCTCCGGACTGACCAGCAACATCAACCAGCCGGCCCTGCGCAGGTTGGCAGATGACCTGCTGAAGGGCCCGTGGTACCGGTTCGCCGCCAATCGGGTCAACATGACCCAGTGCAGTATCTTCCGCATGACCGACCTGGATACCCAGCGGATCGAGACCGCCGCCCTCATCGAGATCGCCTCCACCCGACAGGCCTGGGAGCTGATCGGCAAGCTCGACGGACACATCCTGGACGGCCACACCCTGCGTGCCCACAAGTGGTTCCCGCGCACCCGGGCAGCCGATCGTCGTGCCGAGTACATCGAACTGCTCGGCAACGAACCCATGCCCGTGGCCAACGACCGCCGACGGCGGGGCGAGCGGCGGCGCAAGCTGGCGATCGACGGCCTCAACCGGGTCCAGTACCAGATGATCAGGGAGTCGGGTGATTCGCTGCAGGATGCGGTCAGGACGACGGGTTAGTCACGCTGGCCACGGCTGATCCAGGCCGATACCAGCATGGTCAGCAGGACACTCGCGGCAAAGGCGTAGATCCCTACCTCCACCCGCGCCTGTGCCAGGGCACCGAGTTTCACCGAGACCACCAGCAGTGCAACCACGAAGACATCGAGCATCGACCAGCGGGCGAATACCGAGAGCCAGTGCAGATGACGCTGGTGACGGCCACTGCGGGCATTCTCCAGATTCCACAGGCCGAACAGCCACAGCAGCTTGATCACCGGGAAGACCACACTGAACAGCCCCAGCAGCAGCACCAGGCCCCATTCCCGCTGCTGGTACAGCTGCAGCAGCGCCGACCACAGGCTGACGGTATTGCTGAAGACATAGAATTTCTCCAGCGTCAGCACCGGCAGGCGCAGGCCGGCGATCAGCAGCCCGAGTGCCAGCAGCAGCAGCAGGTTGACCAGCAGGCCCTCGAGTGGATGACGTGCCGCCGCGCTGTCTCTTATCGACATCCCCCGCCCCTCAGCGCAACCAGTCCGGTGTCTGCCATGTCAGATCCACGGCTGGCGCCCCCGCTGCGGCGGCGAATCCATTGCACACCAGGTAGTCGCCGAGTGCGGCGAGCTCGTCATCAATGAACAGCAGCGGCACCCGGTCGCGCAGCCAGGGCGGCACGCCCAGCTCCTGGAACAGCTTGCGCAGCGGGTGGCTGCCGCGCCGGCCGGCCGGTGTGCAGGAGAGCCCGCTGGCACCGAGGCGGACCGTTCGTCTCCCGGACGCCCAGCGTTGATAATCCAGCCCCCTCGCCGCCGGGTGTGCCGCGAGTTCGCCCAGCCCCGCCGGCAGCGACAGGGGCGCATCGTCCGACCAGCCCAGGGGGGACTGCCCGGGCACGGCGGCCAGCGGCGGCATCAGCCACAACTGCGCACGGTAGCGGCGCAGCTGTGCGCCGTGCCATTCCAGCAATGGCATGGCGTCGGCGCGGGCGGGGATCACCGTATCGAACACCTGTTGCAGCTTGTGGCGCGGCACTGGCGGCAACCCGCAGTCGGCCACCCAGGCACGCAGCACTGCGGCCTGGCGTGGCGCAGGCAGCGACTGCAGGCAGGGGATGTGCAGGCGCCAGGGCCCGTCTCCGCGACAGCGTTCGAGATCCTCCACGGCCACCGTGCGGATGAGGTGGTGGGCCTCGGCACACAGCGCCGCGCTGTGGCTGATGCTGGCGGCCGCCGATGGCCAGCGCCCGCGCAGCAGCGGCATCACACGCTGGCGCAGGTAGTTGCGGTCGAAGTCCTCATTGCGGTTGCTCGGGTCTTCGAGCCAGTCCAGCCGCTGGGCCCGTGCGTAGGCCTCGAGGTCGGCCCGGCCGAAGGACAGCAGCGGGCGTGCCAGCCAGCCCTCTCCGAGGGTCGTGAGTGCGGGCATGGCCGCCAGGCCGGCGACACCGGCACCACGCAGCAGCTGCAACAGGACCGTCTCGGCCTGATCGTCCTGATGATGGGCACTGAG
>JANTHH010000208.1 GCA_024762485.1 Chromatiales bacterium | reverse complement strand
ACCTCGTCCAGGAACAGCGTGCCGCCCTCGGCGGATTCCACCAGGCCGATCTTGCGGCTGCTGGCGCCGGTGAAGGCGCCACGCTCGTGGCCGAACAGTTCGCTCTCGAACAGCGACTCGGTGAGGCCGGAGCACTCCACCACCACGAAGGGTCGGTCGGCGCGGCCGCTGTTCTCGTGGATGGCGCGCGCCACCAGCTCCTTGCCGGTGCCCGACTCGCCCTGCAGCAGCACGCTGGCCTCGCTGGGGGCGACCCGCTGCACCAGTTCCAGCATGTGGTTGAAGGCGCGGGAGCGACCCACCATGCCCTCGGGGCTGACACGGCTGCTGGCCGAGCGGGTCTCGCGCATGATCTCGATGAGATAGCGGATCTGTCCCTGTTCGTCACGCACCGGGTGGGTCACCACGTCCACATGCTCCTCGCCGCGCGGGGTGTGATGCAGGTGCAGGACCCGCTGTTTTTGCCCCGTCGCCAGGCAGTCGGCCAGCGGGCAGGTCTCACCCGACTGATCGCAGGGTGCGCTGTATTGGTGGGAGACCTCGTAGCAATGGCGTCCGAGCATCGGTCTGCCATCCGAGTAGGTGGCACGGTAGGCCTGATTGGCGGCAAGTATGTGGTAGTCGGTGCTGAGCGCGATCGCCGGATCCTCGATGCAGTCGAGTACCCCGGTGATCTCGGGGATCAGGTGTTCGCTGATACGGGAGTTCGAAGACATGGCCGGCCCTGGAGCTGCATGAAATGGCACTGCAAGTGTGACACAGGTGTCACCGGTGTCGCCATTGAGGGGCTGAGGGATGGAAGAACGTGCTCGATGCCTGTCGGTGTGAAGTAAAAAATATATTTAAATCAATAGGTAATGGATTCTGGCGGTTGTTGGCATGCCACCTGCAATGCAGTGGCCAATCGTGATGACCAGGTGCAGGAGTAGTCAGGCCGTGATCTTTCGCCAGTTTTCTACGCGTGAAGGCGAACTCAGTTATCTCGTGGCTGACCCGGTGACACGCCAGGCGGCCTTTATCGATCCGAGTGAGGCATTGCTGGCGGATTACGAGGCCATCATCCGGGAATTGGGGCTGGAGCCGGCCTACCTGCTGGAGACCCACCTGCACGAGGCCCACGTCAGCGCCGCCCCTGGCTTGCGTGAGCAATGGGGGGCAAGGCTGGTGATGCACAAGGACATCGAGCTGCCCTGCATAGATGTGCGGGTGAAGGATGACGATCCACTCTATGTGGGCGAAGAGCGGCTGAAGGTGCTGGAGACCCCCGGGCACAGCCGCTGCTCGGTGAGCTATCAGTGGCGCGACCGGGTATTCACCGGGCACAGCCTGCTGGCCGGTGCTGCCGGGCCCTGCCGTCGCAGCGATGCCGACCCGGCACAGTTGTACGAGAGCATCCACGCACGGCTCTACGCCCTGCCGGACGAGACCCTGGTGTTCCCCGGCCATGTCCGCGAGGGTCTGCGGGTGAGCACCATCGGTCAGGAAAAGGCGACCAATCGTGAGCTGCCGGGTCGCGCCACCGAGGCCGGCTTCGTGGCCATGAAACAACAGCAAGCCGCCGAAGGCGGCCTGTGGCGGGAGGATGCACTGGGCATCAACCGCCGGTGTATGGAATGAAACAACAAACCGATATCACACATCAGGAGCACATCATGAAGATCAGTCTTAAACCCGCCGTGCTGGCATGCGCCATGTTTTCCGTCCTGCCTGCACTGGGCAGCGCGGCTGGTGAGGCACCCGCTGCGAGCCCCGAGATCCAGGCGCGCGTCGCCGCGGCCAAGACGGTCACCCAGGATTTTCTCAAGACCCTGGGCGGCACCATGATGAAGGAGATGAAGGCCGGTGGCCCCGGTGCGGCGATGAATGTCTGCCGCAAGGTGGCCCCCGAGATCGCCAACGATATCTCGCTGCAGAAAGGCTGGAAGGTGACCCGCGTCGGCACCCGTGTGCGCAACCCGATGCTCGGCACGCCCGATGCCTGGGAACAGGACGTGCTGAACCGCTTCGCCGAGCGCGCCAAGCAGGGCGAGGCGCTCAAGACCATGGCCTATTACGAGGTGGTCGAGGAGCCCAACGGCAAGTATCTGCGCTTCATGAAGGCCATCGGCGTGGCGCCCAAGTGCCTGGCCTGCCACGGCGACAAGTCACAGTTGCCGGAAGTCGTGCGCACCAAGCTGGATCTGCTGTACCCCCATGACCAGGCCACCGGCTACAAGCCGGGTGACCTGCGTGGCGCGGTGAGCATCAAGCAACCCCTGGATATGTAACAAAGCCGGCCGGCGTGGTGTCGGCCTGTATATGACCGAGAAGGAGAAAGACGATGAAAAAGATGATTGCACTCTCCGTGCTGTTGGCCGGGATCACGGGTATTGCCCAGGCCGCAGAGGACCAGGACATCACCTGGACCTTCGATGACTTCGATGCCAACTGCAATGTGGTCGACACCGTCGCTGCCGAGGTGGCGCAACAGCCGAAGGTCGCCGCTGTGGCCAGACCGGCTGCAGAGCACACGACCCCGGCACAGCAGGATGACGGCACCGGCGAGCTCGGCTGGTAAGAAAAGGGGGGCGGCAGGGCAATGAAGCGCATGGTCACCGGAACCTGGCTCGACAACACGCTGATCCGACACCTGGGTATCGTGCTGGCATTCAAGCTGGCCATCCTGTTCGGTCTGTGGTGGGCCTTCTTCCGCGTGCCGGCGCAGGACCTGCAACCCCTCGATGTTCAGTCACATATCGCCGGCGAGACGATGCCGGTGATTCCTTCTTCCACACAGTGAGTATCTGATCATGATTACAGAGTCAGTAGTGGAACTCTCACGGCTGCAGTTTGCCATCACAGCGCTGTATCACTTCCTATTCGTGCCGTTGACGCTGGGCCTGTCCTTCATCCTGGTAATCATGGAATCGGTCTATGTGATGACCGGCAAGCAGGTATACAAGGACATGACCCGCTTCTGGGGCAAGCTGTTCGGTATCAACTTCGCACTCGGTGTTACCACCGGGCTGACCATGGAGTTCCAGTTCGGCACCAACTGGGCCTATTACTCGCATTATGTGGGTGATGTGTTCGGTGCGCCGCTGGCCATCGAGGGGCTGATGGCCTTCTTCCTGGAGTCCACCTTCATCGGCCTGTTCTTCTTCGGCTGGGATCGCCTGAGCAAGCGCCAGCACCTGCTGGTGACCTTCTTTACCGCGCTGGGCTCGAACCTGTCTGCCTTGTGGATCCTGGTGGCCAACGGCTGGATGCAGAATCCGGTGGGATCGGAGTTCAGCTTCGAGACCATGCGCATGGAGATGACCAGCTTCGCCGACCTCTTCTTTAATCCGGTGGCGCAGGTGAAGTTCGTGCACACGGTGGCGGCCGGTTATGTCACCGGTTCCATGTTCGTGCTCAGTATCAGCGCCTATTACCTGCTGAAGGGGCGTGATCTGGCATTTGCCAAACGCTCCTTCGCCATCGCCGCGGCCTTCGGCCTGGCCTCCATCCTTTCGGTCATCGTGCTCGGTGACGAGAGCGGCTACGAGGTGGGTGACGTGCAGAAGACCAAGCTGGCGGCCATCGAGGCCGAATGGGAGACCGAGGAGGCGCCGGCCGCCTTCACCCTGTTCGGACTGCCCAACCAGGAGGAACAACGCACCGATTATGCGGTGAAGATCCCCTGGGTGATGGGTCTGATTGCGACCCGTTCCACCGATACACAGGTGACCGGCCTGAAGGACTTGCGTGACAACCATGTCGAGCGCATCCGCAATGGCATGGTGGCGTACGAGCGGCTGCAGAAACTGCGCAGCGGCGATTACAGCGAGGCCGACAAGGCCGCCTTCGCGGCAGTCAAAGATGATCTCGGCTATGGTCTGCTGCTGAAGCGTTATACCCCCAATGTGGTGGACGCCACCGAGGCACAGATCCAGCAGGCAGCGGACGATACCATCCCGCAGGTGGCACCGGTTTTCTGGAGCTTTCGTGTGATGGTGGCCTCCGGCTTCACCATGTTGTTCATCTTCGCCGCATCCTTCTACTACTGCGCTAGGCGCCTGGCCGGCAAGAAACGCTGGCTGCTCAAGCTGGCACTGTATGGCCTGCCGCTGCCCTGGATCGCTGCCGAGACCGGCTGGGTGGTGGCCGAGTACGGTCGCCAGCCCTGGTCCATTGGTGAGGTGCTGCCCACCTACCTGAGTACCTCGTCACTGCAGTCGGGTGATCTGCTGTTCTCCATCGCCGGTTTCGTCGGCTTCTACACCCTGCTGCTGATCGTCGAGATGTACCTGATGTTCCGCTTTGCACGCCTGGGGCCGAGCAGTCTGCATACCGGTCGCTATGCCTTTGAAACCGGTGGGGGCGCAGCCTTGGCCACCCAGCCGCAGAAACAACTGGACTGAGAGGGAGCGTTGAGATGATTCTGGACTATGAAACACTCAAGCTGGTGTGGTGGGTCCTGGTCGGCGTGTTGCTGATCGGCTTCGCTGTCACCGA
>JANTHH010000207.1 GCA_024762485.1 Chromatiales bacterium | reverse complement strand
GGGGGCTACTCGTGCTGGTCTTCTGCAGGTGTTCGGGGTTTGAGGGTGAAAAGCAGGGTCACCGGTTTTTCATCGAGCATTGCCCGCTTGCTGGCGGAAAGCCGCCCGGGTGAGGTGACGTCCACGTCCACCTGCCCCTGGGGGAGATCCCTCAGTTGTGCAATGCCACGGCGATTGGTGCTGCGTTCTGATTCGTTTTTATTGCGATAGACCACCATGACACGTGCGCCTTTGATGGGGTTGCCCTTCTCATCACTGACGCGGATCTCAAGCTGGGTTTTTACCTGGCCCTTCGGTTCCGCCCCACCCTCAGTGTCGGTGGCCACGCTCTCCTTTTCCGTTGTCTGCGCACGCCATTTTCCATATCGCCCTTCCTTCGCATCCAGTGCCGTGGCGGTAAGCAACAGTGTCAACAACAGGACAAAAAACGAGTTGTTACGTTCAGTTCTCATCGTTGCCCTCTTCGAGACTGTATTGAGTGAGCCGGATCTGCTCGATCACCTCGTCGTAGTACGGCTTTTCCTTCAAGCTGGCGCGGGAGCCGGGGAAATAGACCAGCGCGAGTTCGGCGCCATAGTCGGTCCAGCGTGTCAGGGCGACGGCGATCCGTTGTGAGTGTGACAGCCGGGTGTTGTCGATCATCGGAAAATCGAAGAAACCCACCTTGAAGATGATGTCGATCTCGGGATTGAATCGGTTCTCGGGGCTGCCGCTCTCAAGACGGAGCTTGATCTCCTGGGTTTCAGGAAACTGGTGCAGCGCCTCGATGAAGATATACCGCTTCTCATCGCCTTCTGTAGAAAGGTCGGAGCGCATGGGGAAGAGGTGTTCATCGAAGGACTGGGTTCCATTGTCCACCTCCTCGAAACTCAGGCTCATTGGTATCAGCATGCCGGCATCGCCCAGGGCGGCCAGTTGCTTGTCGATGACCTCACGGGCCACCCGCTCGAGCTGATCCCGTAAGTCATCGCGGTTGTCGCCGGCGAAGGTCTCGATGGAGCGGGCAACATGCTTGAACAGAGGGCTGAGGTCGATGACATCGTGGAAGTTGTAGGCCAGTAACTCCAGTGCCAGCACCTTTTCCTCCAGCGTGGCGCTCTCAGGATCCAGAAAGGCGTTGATGATCGCGTTGAACATCTCCTTTCGCAGGTCGCTGTCGGCCTTTTCTCGACTGCTCATGATCTCGGCATACAGTCGGCGGTTGGTCTCGGCGGCCTGCTGCTTTTCGAGTACGTCGGTGGTGAAGTAACCGACAATCGCCAGGGCAATGCCGGTCAGCAATCCCCCTACGGGTTTAAGCAGGATGTCGATCTTGTCCCAGCGATCGCGGGTCTTGCCATCCTGCGCCGCCATGCCTATCTCCTTCTCAGGCGGTAGTCCCCGTTCACACGTGTGATCTGGAAGTTGTAACGGGTTGCTTCACGGAAGGAGATGATGCGGGTGGACACGCCGCCGTAGCTTGGCAGGCTGAGGGTGCAGGGTCCTTGCTTTGGGATGTCGATACTGTAGCGGCCATGCTTCTTGACGGTTCCGTTGTAGTTATCGCCGTCACAGTGGATCTGCAGGGCGGTCCCGGCAGGGACAGCCTGGTTCTGGATCTGCAGGCCGCCATAGATTCTCCCTGCCTCGGCGTGGGTGCAGACCAGCAGGAGTAGTGCTGTTGAAGCCAAAGGGATTGTGCGGTGCATGGCGCCTCCCTTGCCAGTTCCCGAATCTTCTGCCTAATTCTAGATCAGATTAGAAAGTTTACCTGCGGCGGGCAGCTGGTTGACTGAGGGGGCAGGGCAGGTCCCGAGTTAAGGGGGCCGGAAGTTTCGGTTGTTCGCTGCGGGGGAAATGGCGTAATCGCCTCGCCAATGTTTGCAGAAGGCGAAATCCGATGCATCCTTCTACCTCGCGTTGATGACGGGTCACAGCATACGGCGCCGACTGTTCCTCCCGGAAAGCGAGCAGTCGGGTTGGATGGAACGACCATATGGCAAGCCCGCGATACCGGACTACATCTCTCCGATCAGTGCCCGGAAGTCCGGTGAGCTCTCCAGCAGATCGCCACCGACGCTGCGCAGCGTATCCACCTGCTCCCTGCTCAGTTTGAAACTGGTCGGATAGTTGAACAGTTTGCGGCGCTCCCCGGCATCCGCAACCCGGCTGAAGCCGACGTAGATATCGTACAGGCCCGTGTCGGCAGGGCCGGTTCCCGGCATCTCCTGGGTCACGCAATCGTTGCGCTGCAGCAGGGTGCCGCAGGCCTCCCAGGAAGAACGCGCCTGCCTGCGATTGGCGAACTCCTTGCGCAGCAGTTCGATGGTGTCCTGGGAGTAGTTGTCGAGCGGAACGGTCGCGATGGTGGACAGGACGGTGAACGTGCCGGGCGGGCTCGATCGCTGGTCGTAGTTCACGTCGGGCTGGCTGCGTGCGTCGACGGTGATGACCACCAGTTTCCTGATCTCGCCGTTGTTGATCTTGTTGAGTATGCTCCACTGCGGGTCGTTGGACAGGATGGCCCGCAGCGGGCCGCGCAGCCCGATGTTGTCGGAGACGCCGCCGTCGAGCAGATGCAGGTAAGGCCGTTGCTTGATCGGCTGTCCATCCTGCACCTGTTCTCCGGTGTAGCTGTCGTGCAGCAGTGCCCGTGCGCGTCGCGGGGGGTTGATATCGACATCCCGCAGGGCGTTGGCGACCCAGGTCGGGGACCGGTAGCCGCAGCGATTCGGGTAGTTGTTCACCGTCAGTGGCGTGAAGGCGATGGGAAAGTTGGATGATGCGGCCACCGCCCGGGCGACGCTGACCCCGGAAAGGTCTGAGCAGAGCCGGTCGAAGGTCTCCTGCACGAAGGTGAATTGCGCACCGGCGGACATGTCTGTTGCGTTGATCATCAGATAAGGGCGCTGGTCCTGTGCGAGGAGGTCGCTGTAGTGCTTGCCGGCGAAGATTTCGCGCGCATAGAAATCAGCGGCCATGTCGATGCGGCCATAGTCGGGCGAGGCGAGTTTCAACCAGTTCGCCGGTTTGAGCAGCAATCCCTTGAGGTCCCCCTCGATGTCCCGGTACAGGAAGTCCCGGGGAAAGTGCCCGAAGGTCTGATCACGGAACAGCGTGTAGTAGGCGGCGGTGAAGCTGCCGCCGGACACCGACGAGATCACGTCCACCTCGTCAAGCAGACTGCGATCCTCGCCTTCCCAGGTGATATGTGTGTCGCGCAGCTTCTCCAGCACACCGTAAGACAATGCGGCGGCGCGGGTGCCGCCACCGGAGAAGGTCAGGATCACGAACAGGCTGTCGGAATTCTTCGGGCCGGGCTGGAGGTTCCCGTAGCGGTAGCCGACATGCTTGTCATACTGCCCGAGTTCGGGATTGGCCGGATAGTGTGCGCAGCCCGCGAGCAGGCCGAGCATGAGGAAAACCAGTGCCAGGCGTTGCATCACGCATCTCCCGCCGGGGTGAACTCGATCTCCATCGGGATGATGGAATTGGTGCCGCTGACCGCCACGGTCTGGCTGGGCGGCGTATAGTCCACGGGCTCGCCGAGAGAGAAGGTGTGATGGCCGGTCTCGACCTCGAGCGTCTGATGGGTCTTGCCGACCTGCTGATCGTCGACGAAGACGTCGCGCTCCTGCGGGTATTTGACAATCACGTATTCCATCCGGGGCCTCCTGGCGGCGATGGGTCATCGGCTGTGGGCTGATCCGTAAGTGTAATCTGACCCGGTCATTCGAATCCGGTCAAGCAGGGGATCGACGGTTGGTTATCGATAAGCCCGCCCTTGGAGCCATCAGGGCCTGTTGCAGATGCTTCCTGTCCCATCCAGTTCGGCCAGCTTGCGGCCCTCACGCCAGGGGTGGCTGGAATGGCATATCCGAAACTCGCGGTCGGTGGTCTCGCCCACCACCACCCGCAGACCGCGTGTGTCCGGTGTCGCCCAGGCACTTGATACCGAAGTGGGCGAGGGTTGCCACAGCCATTCCTCTGCATACCCGACCAGCAGGTCCTGCTCGTGCAGGCATTCGCCGTCCCAATGTACTGTGCCGATAGCCGCCAGTGCGGCGGGTGCTCCGGTCTGCGGTTGCAGTTGGGGGATGAGCGTGGTGGTCAGCTGCAGACGACCCGGGATCGCCCCGCAGCAGGTGTCATTTCGTCCGCTATGCGTTGTGGCACGGGGTGGGTGTAGAGCAGTGGGATAGTACCTGCCTGCCATGGCCTGGACACCATCAGTCCCTTCGCCCCGGACATGACTGATGCCCAGTTGATGGTACGGCTCATGGGATTGGGTGGCGAGGCCGTGTCCGTCGACTTCGCGCCATCCGTGGCCGTTGCACGCCTACCTGCAGCGGGGTTGACGTTCAGGTCCGGCGGTCCAGCCGGCGATAGCCGATGGCCTCGGTGAGGTGCGGGCTGAGGATGCGCTCGCTGCCGGCGAGATCGGCGATGGTGCGGGCCACCCGCAGGATGCGGTGGTAGGCACGGGCCGACAGCCCGAGGCGTTCCAGTGCATTGCG
>JANTHH010000206.1 GCA_024762485.1 Chromatiales bacterium | reverse complement strand
GCCCAGTTGCTGCAGCAGACGCTCGCTGCCCGGGATCATGTCACTCGCCGGTGAAGGCCCCGTAGGCCATCAGGCGTTCGTGACGCTGTTCCAGCAGCCGGTCCAGCGGCGACTGGGCCAGGCCATCGAGGGCCTCGATCAGCGCATGCTTGAGATTGCGTGCTGCGGCCTCCACCTCGCGGTGTGCACCGCCCAGCGGCTCGGGAATGATGTGGTCGATCAGCCCCTGTTTCTTCAGCTGTTCGGCGGTGATCGCCATCGCCTCGGCGGCCAGCGGTGCCTTGGCCGCGTCCTTCCAGAGGATGGAGGCACAGCCCTCCGGCGAGATCACCGAGTAGGTGCCGTATTGCAGCATCATCACCCGGTCGGCAACACCGATGGCCAGTGCACCGCCGGAACCACCCTCGCCGATGACGGTGGCGATGACGGGTGTCTTCAGGCCGGCCATCTCGAACAGGTTACGGGCAATGGCCTCGCTCTGACCCCGCTCTTCCGCACCCACGCCGGGATAGGCCCCGGGGGTGTCGATGAAGGTCAGCACCGGCAGGCCGAAGCGCTCGGCGGTCTTCATCAGCCGCAGCGCCTTGCGATAGCCCTCGGGCTTGGGCATGCCGAAATTGCGGTGGATCTTTTCCTTGGTATCACGGCCCTTCTGGTGGCCGATGAGCATCACCGCGCGACCGTCGATGCGCGCCATGCCGGCGACGATGGCGGGATCATCGGCAAAGGTGCGGTCACCGTGCAGCTCCTCGAAATCGTCGAAGATGTGCGCGATGTAATCGAGGGTGTAGGGGCGCAGCGGGTGGCGCGACAGCTGGGAGATCTGCCAGGGATTGAGCTTGGAGAAGATCGACTCGGTCAGCGACCGGCTCTTGCCCTCGAGCCGCTCGACCTCTTCCTGGATGTTGATCTCGGCGTCATCGCCGACGAGGCGCAGCTCTTCGATCTTGGCCTGCAGCTCGGCAATGGGTTGTTCGAAATCGAGAAAATTCAGGTTCATGCGCTTGTGTCGGTCCCGGCCTGACGAATCCGCTCATCATACCGCAATCGCTGTTTGTTGGGATGGGTTCGCGGGTCGGCTGTAGTCGAGGCGCACCCCCTCCTCGCCCAGCAGGCGCCCGAGCTGGCGCAGCAGCGGGTCGCTGGGATTGATGCGCCAGGACTCGCCGAAGCGCAGCACCCCGCGGACGTCGACCCGGGCATAGTGCAGCCAGACCTCGGTGCCGCCGCCACGAAAGGGCATCAGCACCGCGGCCAGACGTTCGACGAAGTCGGTATTGGTCCAGCCCTGCTCGCGCAGCAGCGATTCGTGCAGCCGCAGTTCCAGCCGGCCGGCACGCTCCATCCGGCATTCCTCCACCGTCTGCACGCTGCTGCCGCGCATGCCCAGGCCGTCGCTGTACTCGTCGTGCACCAGATTGCCGGTGATCAGCAGCACCTTGTCGACCGCCAGCTTGTCCTTGAAGCTCTCGTAGGCGTCGCTGAACAGGGTCACCTCGATACGCCCGCTCTTGTCGTCCAGCAGCACCGAGGCCATGGTGTCGCCGCGCTTGGTCTGGCGCCGCGCCACCGCCATCACCAACCCGGCGACGGTGACCTGCGGGCCGTTGCGGCGCCGCCCGCCACCGGCATCATCCAGCGACAGGTTGGCGATGCGCCGACCGGTCAGCTGCTTGAGTTCATCGAGATAGCGGTCGATGGGGTGTCCGGTCAGATACAGCCCGAGGGTCTCCTTCTCGCCCTGCAGCCGCAGCTCGTCCTCCCACTCGTCCACCGCGTCGGGGATGACGCCCAGCGCGGGGCCGCTGTCCTGCGCCGGCTCGGGCATGCCGAACATGTCCACCATGCCGGCACTGGCATCCTGCGCTGTCTTCTCCGCCACCTGCAGCGCCAGCGGCAGCTGGATCATCAGGGTGGCGCGGTTCTCGCCCAGGCTGTCCAGCGCACCGGCGCGGATCAGCGCCTCCAGCACCCGCCGGTTGGCCTTCTTCAGGTCGACGCGGCGGCAGAAATCGAACAGGTCGGCGAAGGCCCCGCCCTGCGCGCGGGCCTCGATGATGCCCTCGATGGCGCCCTCGCCTACGCCCTTGATGGCGCCGAGGCCGTAGATGATGGTCCGCTCGCCGTCCACGGTGAACATGAATTGGGAGCGGTTGACGTCCGGCGGCTCGACGTCGAGCCCCATGGCGCGGCATTCCTCGATGAAGGTCACCACCTTGGCGGTGTTGTCCATGTCGGAGGACAGCACCGCGGCCATGTAGGCGGCGGGGTGATGGGCCTTCAGCCACAGGGTCTGGTAGGAGACCAGGGCGTAGGCGGCGGAATGGGACTTGTTGAAACCGTACTTGGCGAACTCGGCCATCAGGTCGAAGATGCCCTGCGCCTGGTCGCCGTCGACGCCACGCTCCACCGCGCCCTTGACGAAGATCTTGCCCTGCTCCTCCATCACCTCGGCCTTCTTCTTGCCCATGGCGCGGCGCAGCAGGTCGGCGCCGCCGAGACTGTAGCCGGCCAGCACCTGGGCGATCTGCATCACCTGCTCCTGGTAGAGGATGGTGCCGTAGGTGGGCTTGAGGATGTCCTCCAGGTCGGGGTGCGGGTAGCTCACTGCCTGCAGACCCTTCTTGCGCGCGACGAAGTCGTCCACCATGCCCGAGCCCAGCGGGCCGGGGCGATACAGCGCCACCAGGGCGACGATGTCCTCGAAGCAGTCCGGCTGCATCTTCTTGATGAGCTTCTTCATGCCCTCGGACTCGAGCTGGAAGATGGCGGTGGTCTCGGCACGTTTGAGCAGGTCGAAGGCAGCCTGGTCGTCGAGCGGCAGGTGCTCGATATCGACCGGTGTCTCGCCGTCGATCGCCCGCTGGGTGTTGATGGTCTTCACCGCCCAGTCGATGATGGTGAGGTTGCGCAGGCCGAGGAAGTCGAACTTCACCAGACCGGCCTGCTCGACGTCGTCCTTGTCGAACTGGGTGACCAGGTTCTCGCCGTTCGGTTCGCAGTACAGCGGCGAGAAGTCGGTCAGCTTGCCGGGGGCGATGACCACGCCGCCGGCGTGCTTGCCGGCGTTGCGGGCCAGGCCTTCCAGCGATCTGGCCATGTCGATCAGCTGGGTGATCTCCTCGTCCTTCTCGTAGGCCTCCTTGAACTCGGGGTTCTCTTCCAGCGCCTTGTCCAGGGTCATGCCCACCTCGAAGGGCACCAGCTTGGCGACGCGGTCGACGAAGCCGTAGGGATGGCCGAGCACCCGGCCCACGTCGCGCACCACCGCCTTGGCGGCCATGGTGCCGAAGGTGATGATCTGGGACACCGCGTCGCGGCCATACTTGCGCGCCACGTAATCGATGACCCGGTCGCGCCCGTCCATGCAGAAGTCGATATCGAAGTCGGGCATGGACACCCGCTCGGGGTTGAGGAAACGCTCGAACAGCAGGTCGTAGGCCAGCGGGTCGATGTCGGTGATCTTCAGCGCATAGGCCACCAGCGAGCCGGCACCCGAGCCCCGCCCCGGCCCCACCGGCACACCGTTGTCCTTGGCCCACTGGATGAAGTCGGCGACGATCAGGAAGTAACCGGGGAAGCCCATCTGGGTGATCACGTCCAGCTCGGTCTGCAGCCGTTGCTCGTACGTCTCCTTCTTCGCCGCGTAGTCCGGCTGATCCTTGTCGAGCAGGGTCTCCAGCCGCCAGGCCAGTCCCTTGTAGGATTCGGCGCTGAAGTACTCGTCCATGGTCATGCCATCGGGGACCGGGAAGTCGGGCAGGAAGGACTTGCCCAGGGTCAGTTCGAGGTTGCAGCGCTTGGCGATCTCCACCGAGTTCTCGATCGCCTCGGGGATGTCGCTGAACAACTCGACCATCTCCTCCGGGGTGCGCAGATACTGCTGCTCCGAATAGTGTTTCGGCCGGCGGGTGTCGTCCAGGGTGCGCCCGTCGTGGATGCAGACCCTGATCTCGTGTGACTGGAAGTCGTCGGGGCTGATGAAGCGCACGTCGTTGGTGGCCACCACCGGCACCTGGTAGTCCGCGGCCAGCGTCACACTGGCATGCAGACAGTCCTCCTCGCCGGGGCGGCCAGTACGCACCAGCTCCAGGTAATAGCGGTCGTCGAACAGCGCCAGCCAGCGATCCAGGCAGCTCTCGGCCAAGGCCTGGTTGCCCGCCAGCAGCGCGCGGCCCACGTCCCCCTCGCGGGCGCCCGACAGCGCGATCAGGCCTGCGCAGGTCGCGGGTGTGAACCAGTCGTAGTCGACCATCGCCTGACCGAGATGCTGGCCCTCGCGGTAGCTGCGCGAGACCAGCTCGGTGAGGTTGTGATAACCGGTCTGGTCCTGCGCCAGCAGCACCAGACGATAGGGCTTGGTGGGGTCCTCCGGATCACGGATCAGCACATCGGCGCCGGCGATGGGCTTGACCCCGGCGGCGATGGCGGCCTTGTAGAAGCGCACCAGGGCGAACATGTTGGCGTGATCGGTGAGCGCCAGTGCCGGGATGCCCTT
>JANTHH010000205.1 GCA_024762485.1 Chromatiales bacterium | reverse complement strand
ATACACCGATCAGGGTGAAGATGAACCGGCAAAGCGCCCGATTTGATACACATAACAGGGGCTTATGCAGTGCCCATATATAGGGCGCGTGAAATCCCACGATAGCCCCGCGTGACAATAGTCTAAAAATAATCGCCCATGATCCGATTATGGGCCAAACAGTTACTCAGTTTCGAAAGTCACACGCGGGCAATCATCGCGCGTCGGCGGGTCATGATGTGCGTCAGTGGCTTGCTGCCAAGTCGTCGAGGCTTTTCGCCGATTGGACGATTCCTGCGGATGACATCAACAAGGAGCTTGAGCAGGCTCTCACTCCAGTCCGCCAGCGCGCCCGCGAGCTGGAGCAGAATAACGACCTGGCCCGCCGCTATCTGCAGCTGGTCGAGATACACACCATCGGACCCAACGGCATGCGCCTGCAGGTGCGTGGTCGGCTGACGAATGGCAGGCCAGACACCCGGGGAAATCAGCGCATTGAAACGGCGTTTTCGGCGTGGGGTCGCAAGGGGTCCTGTGAGATTACAGGCCGGTATTCCTGGCGGGATGTGGAGCGCCTGGTGGTGCGCACGGTTGCGCGGGATGGTGAGTGCCTGCTGCGGCTGCATAAAGTAGGGCGCAGCATCAATACCGATGCGTTTGCGGTAGAGGTGATCAATCCCCAGATGCTTGACCACACCCATGAAGGCAAGCGGCAAAACGGCAACAGAATCATCCTGGGAGTGGAGGTAGACGGCAACAGCCGGCCGGTTGCGTATTATCTCCGCAAGGGGTCTGACGCGCAAAAGCATGAGCGCGTTCCCGCCGGCCAGATGCTGCATATCTATCGCCCGGATCGCCCGGAGCAGCAGCGCGGCATGACGTGGATGGCATCGGCCATGGTCACCATGCACATGCTGGAAAGATACCAGGAGAGCGCCATTGTGGCAGCCCGCGAGGGTGCCAACAAAATGGGATTTTTTACCTCGCAGGACGGTGGCATGGATGGCATAGCCAGCGAGGAATCACCCGGCGAGTTCTACAGCGAGTCGGAGGCCGGTGTTCTTGGGGTAATCCCTGCCGGGTACACCTTCCAGAGTTACGACCCGACCTATCCCCATGATCTGTATGAAACATTCATGCGCGCAAATCTGCGCACGATTGCCCAGGCGCTGAATGTGTCCTACCACGCACTCACCGGCGACCTGACTGCCGTCAATTTCTCCAGCATCCGGGCCGGGACATTGGAAGACCGGGAGCATTGGATGGTGGTGCAGGATTGGCTCAGGACAAATTTGCACGAGCCGGTTTATCTCCGCTGGCTGGAATCTTACGCGCCGCTGAATGATGTGAATGGTGAGCGCTACCAGGCGCACGCCTGGCAGGGACGCCGCTGGCCATGGGTGGATCCGCTCAAGGATATACAGGCCGCTGTTGCCGCGATCGATGCCGGCCTCAAGTCACCCCAAAGGGTTGCAGCCGAAATGGGCGTGGATGTCGAGGAGATACTGGACGAGATCGCCCGATTTAACGAAATGGCAGCGGAGAAGGGCGTGAGGATTGGATCCTCGGCAAGTGCTCCGCCGGATACGGGAGACGTGAATGCACAGGCAAATTGAATCCGGCCCGCTGTTCCGCGGCGCTGAAATAGAGAAGCGGGCGATCGATCCTGAAAGCCGCACGGCAGAACTGGCGTTTTCATCGGAAACGCCGGTGGAACGCTGGTTCGGTGACGAGATCCTGGACCATCACAAGGAAAGCATCCGGCTTGATCGTATGAGCGCCGGCGGTCCTTTGTTGATGGACCATCAAACATCAGACCACATCGGCACGGTTGAATCCGTGTCGGTTGGCGCAGACAGGGTGGCCAGGGCGAAAGTCCGCTTCGGAAAATCCGCGCGAGCCGAAGAGATTTGGGCGGATGTTCAGGATGGCATACGAAAGCATGTGTCTGTCGGATATCGCATTCATCGGATGCAGTTGGATGAGACCTCTGATGATGGGGACGTATACCGGGCCACCGACTGGGAACCCTACGAAATATCACTGGTGTCCGTCCCGGCGGATGCGAGTGTTGGCATCGGCCGCTCAGAAAGCGGTCAGAGAAACACGATTTTGATCGACGATAACAGAGAGGAAAAGACCATGGCCGAGAAACTCCCGGCAGTTGAAAAAGAGCCTGAAGTGGACGTTCAGGCCATCACCAACCAGGCGCGTGACGCTGAGATCAAGCGTATCCGCGACCTTGAGAACATGGGTGAAAAATACGCAGACTTCGGCGGAACCGATCTCGCCCGCGAGATGATCCGCGAAGGCAAAACCCTGGCCGACATGAAAGACGCGGTCCTGGACCGGCTGCCTGAAGTGGTCGGATCCCGCCAGGAGAGCGTTCCCGCTTCGAACCTGGACATGGAAGACAAGGAAAAGCAGCGTTATTCGCTGTTCCGTGCCGTCAATGCCCATCTGAACAAAGACTGGAGCAAGGCCGGGTTCGAGTTGGAGTGCTCCCGCGAGATCGCGGAGCGGATCAACAAGGATCCCCAGGGTTTCTTCGTTCCGCTTGACGTGCTCGACGGTCAACGTGTGATGACCACGTCTGCCGGCGGCACCGGGTTGAAAGGCACGGAACACCTGGCGGGCAGCTTTATCGACGCCCTGCGCGCCCAGTCGGTCGCCATGAGCCTGGGAGCCACTGTGCTGGATGGTCTGGTCGGTGACGTATCGATTCCCAAGCTGACTGCCGGCGGAACTTTCTACTGGGTGGCCGAAGACGGCAACATCACGGACGGAGACGGCACCATCGGTAGCGTCACCCTGTCGCCGAAGACGATCGGCGCGGCCGTTCCGATCTCGCGCAAGCTGCTCAAGCAGTCCGCGCCGAGCATCGAGCAGGTCATGCTTAACGACCTGCGCCAGGGTGCAGCACTGGGTATCGACCTGGCGGCCCTGGAAGGCGGTGGTGTCAATGAGCCGGTGGGCATCATCAACACCACCGGTGTCAACACCCAGGCCATCGCGGCGTCGGCTGGCACCGGCTACCCGACTTGGGCGGAGCTGGTCGGATTCGAAAGTGCCGTCGGAAACGACAACGCGCTGGAAGGGTCGCTGGCCTATGTCACGACCTCCGCGATCGCCGGTGGGATGAAGGTCACCGCCAAGGACGCGGGTTCCGGCCTGTTCCTGATGGAAAACAACATGGCCAACGGCTACCCGGTAGCGGTGCGTAACGGTCTGACCGCGAAATCCATCGTCTTCGGCAACTTCAACGATTTGTTGATCGGCATGTGGGGTGTCCTGGATGTGATGCCGGACGAGGCCACCAAGGCAGCGAGCGGCGGACTGGTGCTGCGGGTATTCCAGGACGTTGACGTTGCAGTACGTCATGCAGAGTCCTTCTGCATCAACGCCTGATTATGAAGATCAGGATTAAGCAATCCTGCGCGGTACGGGGTGGTCGTCTGTCAGAGGGCGATCACCTCACCGTAGGCGAGGATATCAGCGAGGCCGATGCCAATCTGCTGCTGCACATGGGCCGCGCCGAACCGGCACCGGTCAAGCCCGTGCGCAAGGCCAGTCGCAAAACCGAGGACAATTAAATGGCCGCAACCGTACTGATCCGCGAAAAGAACGGCGCGGGCGAGACCGCGACTGACAAAACAACCGGCACCGTCCGCTTCAAAAATGCCGACGATGCGCTGGTGGATACAGCGAACCGGCTGATCGTACCGGCCGCAGGGCAGGAGTACAGCTACGAGAAGTGGCTGCGCCTGCACATCGGGGCAACAGGTCCATCGGTCGATATCCAGAACCTGCAGTTCTACATGGACGGGGCCAACGGCTTCGGAACGGGTGTCAAACTGTGGGCCGCGACGGATGCGACCTATTCCACCCCGGTGGTGCCACTGGAGGCGAATGCCACGCCAGAGCATGACGCGGTAGCGATGACCGATGCCTTCACCTACACCAGCGTCGCGCCGCTGAGTTTGGGCGCGGGTCCGTATTCAACGATTAATACCGACATGGGCAGCTACCTGGTGTTGGTGATGGAGGTGGAGACCACGGCCGCACCGGGGTCGCTGACTTCCGAGACCGCCACTTTCAGCTACGACGAGACCTGATGGAACAGGCGCTGACCGATGCCGACGTGTGGCAGCGTCATGAAGACGCGGATGGCCTACTGCATGCGGTATCGCCCCTGCAAAGCGTGACGGTGGTGCCGGACGGGGAAGAGTCGGCGCGGTTGTTCAAGCGGCACGCCGTGCAGCCGCTCGCAAGGCGGAAGAAAACCGTGCTGGTGGGTGAGCTGAACGGGGTGCGGGTATACATCGACGGGGGCAGCGTGGTGATGACGGTGCAGGACCTTTACCCGGAATTTACAGGAGGCAATGAATGGGCATCCTCGTGATCATGGCCAATTCGGCATCTCACCCTGACCCAGAAGTGGATCGGCGTGGGTGCTACAAAGAGCTTGACCCGGTTTCGGCATTCGATGATGGCGAGGTGGGCGGCGCAAAAATGGGTCTGCCGAATTTCTACCATCTTCACGTTACGGGTGTTCCGAAGGATGTACTTCAGACGCTTTGCGATGAGCAATCTGAGGACGATAGTGGAACTCCGTATTATCCGGACTTGCCGGCAGCAACTCCTGAGCCGAGCACTTTTCGTCGGAGACGCTGGAGCATGTC
>JANTHH010000204.1 GCA_024762485.1 Chromatiales bacterium | reverse complement strand
CCACCAGCAGCAGGCACTCCTCTTCCCCGGCCTGACCCAGTATCTCGCCCTGCGGCCCGCAGGCGAATGAATTCCCCCAGAACTGGATGCCCGGATCACCTTCCACCGGCGACGCCTCGAAACCGCTCCGGTTGCAGGCCAGCAACGGCAGGCCGTTGGCCACCGCGTGTCCGCGCTGCACGGTGAGCCAGGCGTCGTGCTGGCGGACCCGTTCCGCCTCGCTGTCACGGCGGTCCCAGCCAATGGCCGTGGGGTAGACCAGCAACTCGGCCCCGGCCAGTGCCATCAGCCGCGCCGCCTCTGGATACCACTGGTCCCAACACACCAGCACGCCCAGCCGCCCGATAGCAGTGTCCAGCGGGCGGAAGTCCGAGTCGCCGGGCGCGAAATAGAATTTCTCGTGGAAGCCCGGGTCGTCCGGGATGTGCATCTTGCGGTGTCGGCCGACGAGCCGGCCGTCGCTGTCGAGCACGACGGCGGTGTTGTGGTAGAGGCCGCTGGCGCGTCGCTCGAACAGCGAGGCGACGATGACCAGGCCCGTTTCCCGCGCCAGCCGTCCCAGGCGCAGGCTGCTCGGGCCGGGGACCGGCTCCGCCAGGTCGAACTGGGCGGGGTCTTCGGACTGGCAGAAATAGGCACTGTTGTGCAGTTCCTGCAGCACCGCCAGCCGGGCACCGGCTGCGGCGGCGGCGCGTACCTGCCGTTCGATGTGGCCCAGGTTGGCCTCGGCATCCCCCTGGTCGGCATGCTGGACGAGTGCGGCCTTGAGTGTCGCTGGCTGGTTCATGGTTTCCGCACCCCTGGGGTCACAGGCAGGATTGCAGCGTCAGCGCTGCCGGGAACTGCATGGTGAGGCAGTGCAGGCTGCCATTCTGCGTGATTATAGCCCGGCAGTCGATGGGGATGATCTCGCGCCGGGGGAAGACGTCGCGGAGCACGGCGCAGGCCTCCTCGTCCGCCGGCACGCCGTAGCTCGGCAGCAGCACGGCATCGTTGATGACCAGAAAATTCGCATAGGTCGCGGGCAGGCGCCGGCCGTCACCGTCGCGGTGCAGCCCCGCAGGCGGCAGCGCTACCAGTCGGTAGGGTCTGCCTTTGCGGTCGCGCAGGCCTGCCAGCTGTCCGGCCATGCGCAGCAGGCCAGGCCGGTCTGGATCGCCCTCGCTGGCCGTGACGTGGAGGATGGTGTCGGGGCCGGCGAACCGCGCCAGGGTGTCGATATGGCCATCGGTGTCATCCCCGCTGAGGGCCCCGTGATCGAGCCAGAGGAACCGGTCCAGGCCGAGGCATCGGGTGAGATGGCGCTCGACCGCTGCCTGGTCGAGGCCCGGATTGCGACTGCTGCTGATGACCGAGTGACGGGTGGCGAGCAGGGTGCCCTGGCCATCGGTCTCGATGGCGCCGCCCTCGAGCACAAAGGGGTGGGTGTGGAGGGCGGTGTTGCCGAAGCAGCCGGCCTCGTGCAGGCGCCTGCTGATGGCGTTGTCGCGACTGGCCTCGAATTTCCCACCCCAGCCGTTGAAGACGAAGTCGTTCAGCTGCGGTCCGTCGGCGGAAAGGCAGGTGAGGGGGCCATGGTCGCGTGCCCAGGTGTCATCGGTCGGCGCCTGGGCGAAGTGGACCGCGGTGGCCTGCGCACCGGCGCGTTCGAGGTGGATGAGGATGTGGTCGGCGTGGGCCCGGTCCTGCGCCACCACCATCAGGCTCTCGTGCCGGGTGACGGCGGCGCCGATGGCGGCGAAGACGGGTTCCACCCTTTCGAGGCTGTCACACCAGTCGGTGGCCGGGTGGGGCCAGGTGAGCATGATGCCGGACTGCGGCTCCCATTCGGCCGGGAGTCGGCAGGCCGGTCCAGCCGTCTGCATGGTTCAGTTGCGGTGGATGACGGTGTCGAGCACGGTCTGGTATTCGAAAAATACCGAGAACTTGTCGTAGTCCCAGCGGGTGATGGGCGGGTCGCCGACCCAGGGATGCGCCTTGATGGGGTCGCCAAAGCGCTGGCGAACCTGATCCATGGACATGCCACGGGTCGGTCGTGGGATCCCTTCAGGGCTGTTCGGTGGCTCGTGCTGAATGGCCTCGATCAGCAACTCATCGGCGTGCGCCGCAGGGAGTGCAAGGGCACAGCACAGCAAAAGCATCTTCATTGGATGGGGCATCATGATCTTCCCGATCGGGTTGTTGTTCGATTCGACTATAGCATTACAGACTAAGCGCATAAATTGAAAAGGCCTTCCGCACACTGCTGTGGTTTAATGCGGCATGTTTTATCCGCTGCCCCTGTTTGTCGGCCTGCGCTACACGCGTGCCAAGCGCCGCAATCATTTCATCTCGTTTATCTCCCTCATTTCCATGATCGGGATCACACTCGGCGTGGTTGTGCTGATCACCGTGCTCTCGGTGATGAATGGTTTTCACAAAGAGGTGCGTGAGCGCATCCTCGGAATGGCCTCGCACGGTGACATCCGCCCGGTCGAGGGGGCCATGACCGACTGGAAGACAGCACTGGAGAAGGCGAAGGAAAATCCTGAGGTGGTGGGTGCCGCCCCCTTTGTCGAGGCCCAGGCCATGCTGACAGTGGGCAAGCAGGTCAGCGGGGCGCTGATCCGCGGCATCTTTCCGGAACTGGAGCAAAAGGTGGTCGAGGTCGGCGACAAGATGAAGGTCGGCAGACTCGATGATCTTCAGCCCGGCAGCTTCAATATCATCCTCGGTGCCGAACTGGCCCACGCCCTCGGTGTCTGGGTGGGCGACAAGGTGACGGTGCTGGTGCCACAGCTCAACGTGACGCCGGTCGGCGCCATGCCCAGGCTCAAGCGCTTCACCGTCTCGGGCATCTTCGAGGTCGGCATGGGCGAGTATGACCGCGGCGTGGCCATGGTCCACGCGAAGGATGCAGCCCGCCTGCTGCGTTTGGGCGATGCGGTCACCGGTGTGCGGATCAAGCTGAAGGACCTGTTCCTTGCCCGTCAGATCTCCTACCAGTTGGCCGGGGAGTTCGGTGGTCTCTACCGGGTGCTCAACTGGACCGACTACCACCGCAACTTCTTTGCCGCGCTGCAGACCGAGAAGCGGATGATGGGCCTGCTGTTGTTCTTCATCGTCGTGATCGCTGCCTTCAATATCGTCGCCACGCTGGTGATGGTGGTGATCGACAAGCAGAGCGATATCGCCATTCTCAAGACCTTCGGCGCCTCGCCCGGCCAGATCATGCAGACCTTCATCGTGCAAGGAGCCTTCATCGGTCTCGTCGGCACCCTGATCGGGCTGGTGCTCGGGGTGCTGCTGGCGCTCAATGTCGAGTCCGCAGTCGGTCTCATCGAGTCCTGGTTCGGGGTGCAGTTCATCGACCCGAGCATCTACTACATCAGCAAGCTCCCCTCGGACCTGCAGTGGCCGGACGTGGCACTGATCGGCGCCGGATCCTTTCTCTGGAGCCTGCTGATGACCCTGTATCCGGCATGGCGGGCTTACCGGGTGCAACCGGCCGAGGCACTGCGCTATGAATGAAGCGGCGAGCAGCCAGCAATCCGTGCTGGTCTGCCAGGACCTCTACCGCACCTTCACCAGTGGGCCGGCTCCGGTGGACGTGCTGAAGGGGGTCAGCCTGTCCGTCTCGCCGGGCGAGCGGGTGGCCATCGTCGGCGCCTCGGGCTCCGGCAAGAGCACACTGCTGCACTGCCTCGGAGGGCTCGATCAGCCCACGGCAGGCCGGGTCCATCTCGCCGGCCAGGCTTTCAGCGAACTCTCGGAAAAGGCTCGAGGCCGCTTGCGCAACCATTACCTGGGTTTCGTTTACCAGTTCCATCATCTGTTGCCGGAATTCACCGCGCTGGAGAATGTCGCCATGCCGCTGCTGGTGCAGGGGGTTGCGATCCCCGAGATCGAGACGCGGGCCCGCCAGATACTCACCCGCGTCGGCCTTGCCGATCGTGTCGAGCATAAACCTGGTGAACTGTCGGGTGGCGAGCGCCAGCGCGCAGCCCTGGCCCGTGCCCTGGTGCATCGCCCGGCCTGTGTGCTCGCGGACGAGCCGACCGGCAACCTCGACAGTCACAGTGCAGAGTCGGTCTACGATCTGATGCTCGAACTGAACCAGGAGCAGCGGACCAGCTTCGTCATCGTCACCCATGACCTGCGGCTGGCAGCACGCATGGACAGGCAGTATCAGCTGGTCGACGGCGTCTTGCGGGAGCGCGATGCCTGACGCCTGCGCCAGGCCTTGATCACATGCCAGCGCCAGAACAGGCGCATCCCGCCATAGCCGGCCAGGCCCAGGGTCAGTCCGCAGATCAGGCTGCCCAGCAGCAGGGGTTCCCAGATCTCGCCAAATACCGACTCGAACCAGCCGACCGACAGCGAGAAGTCGGTCACCGTCGGTTCGATCCCCAGCACCCAGGTGCCCAGCAGATAGGCAAAATAGAACATCGGCGGGATGGTGAGGGGATTGGTCAGCCACACCAGGGCGACGGAAATGGGCAGGTTGACGCGGAACAGGATCGCCGTGGCCGCAGCGCCGACCATCTGGAAGGGGAAGGGTACGAAGGCCCAGAACAGGCCGACGAAAAAGGCGCCGGAGACACTGCGTCTGTGCAGGTGCCAGAGGTTGGGGTTTTTCAGCCAGTTGCCGAAGAACTGCAGATGCCTGTGTTCACGAACCTTGTCGTG
>JANTHH010000203.1 GCA_024762485.1 Chromatiales bacterium | reverse complement strand
CTCATGCGTGGGCGATCAGCGAGACGAAGTTGAAGCACTGGAACCACAGCATGCTGTGATCGAAACCGGCTGCAGCCAGGCGATCCTGGTGCACGGCGAGCGGCTCGGGTACCAGGACGTTCTCCAGCGCCTGACGTTTCTGGCTGATCTCCAGCGCGGAATAGCCATTGGCGGCCTTGAAGGCGTGATGCATATCGACCAGTTCAGCGTCTTCACCGGGTCGACTGCCGGCGATCTTCTCGGAAAGGATCAGGATGCCGCCAGGACGCAACCCGCTACGAATCCGACGCAGCAGTGCGGATCGTTCCCCGACGGGGACGAACTGCAGGGTGAAATTCAGCACCACCACCGAGGCGTCCACTATCGCCACATCGCGGATATCGGCACAGACGAGGTCGACCGCGGCCCCCTCCCCTGCGGCCAGTTGCGCACCGGCCCGCTCGACCATCGCCGGAGAGTTGTCCACCGCAACGATCCTGCAATCAGCGGCCGGCAGATTGGCCCGCATTGCTGCGCTTGCCGCTCCCAGTGAGCAGCCCAGGTCGTAGAGTCGCGTGGCCGGCTGGGCGTGTTTCTCCGCCAGCAGGCCGATCATGCTGATGATCGCGCCGTAACCGGGTATGGATCGTTGCAGCATGTCCGGGAAGACACGCGCGACCCGTTCGTCGAAGACGAAGTCGTCCACACGGTCGAGACCATGGGCAAACAGCCGGTCTTTAACAGGATCTTCGCCCGCCATGGAGCTCAGAGATCGGAGCCGTAATCGAAGGTGATCTCGCAGCCCTCGGTGATCTCGATCCGCGCATACAGATCGAAACCGTCGAATTCCGCGTTGCCGGGGCGGGCGTGATTGAGATAGCGCAGCAGATTGCGGCCACTACGACCGATGGCATTGTCCTCATCGTCGGGATCAAAGACCCAGAGAACATAGGTGCCGTTCCGCTTGGCGATGGGCCCTGCGTAGGTGCCGATATATTCACCCTTGCGCAAGGTGCGCGCAGCGAACAGGCCGGTGCCATGGATCGGAGAGGCGTCGGAGTAAACAAGCGCCTTCAGCTCGGAATTCTTGAGTCGTTTCTTGCTCATCGTCGTGGTCAATCAGCCGAACAGGAACCCTGGTAACAGGCCATGACGGCCTTCAGTTCCGATAGAACCAATGCAACCTCCCCAGGTTGCAGATTCTCCACCTCTGGCGGATTTTCACCCCGTTCGAGCATCGCGATATAGCCCCATACAACTTTGCAGCCCTGATCGCAAATCTGTTCGACACTGCTATCGACCCGTGTCCGCAGCTCGCCGCTTGCGCCCATGGCAGGTGAAGACCTGTTCATCGAATACACCCGGACAACGGAATATTGTTCTTTACTTGTTCTCTTTCATGCCCTAGAGTAGAGAACGTAAAGAAAACGCGAGGAGATTTTTTCATGATCATCGATACCCATTACATCATGCGTGACCAAGTACGCGACCTGGTGCCGGCAATCATGACGCCAAAATCAAGGCGCCAGCGAAGTGTGCCTGGCCTGTTGCAGTTCTCGCTATTCCTGAGTGCCGCAGCCACCTATATCGCCAGCCTGGCACTGACTGCCTGATCGATTTCCCCCACGGGCCAGGGAAGGCCCACCCTCTCATAAAAAAACCGACGCATAACGTCGGTCTTTCTACGTTGGTCTGGCCAAGCACCCGCAGCGATCAGGCCTCCTGCAACTCGGCAAACTTATCGTTCACCCGCTCACGGAGTTCCTTACCCGGCTTGAAGTGCGGCACATGCTTGCCTGCCAGGGCTACCGCGTCACCGGTCTTGGGGTTGCGCCCCATGCGCGGTGGCCGGAAGTGCAGGGAGAAGCTGCCGAAACCGCGTATCTCGATACGCTCACCCGAGGCGAGGGTCTGACTCATCTGTTCGATCATGCATTTCACGGCGAGCTCCACGTCCCTGTATGCCAGGTGACTTTGCTCCCTTGCCATGATTTCTATCAACTCAGATTTCGTCATGCCCCATTCCAGTGCTGACGGCGCAGCCCGTGGGCCGCACCGTCGGTTTCATTGCGCTGTCCAGACGATCAGTCTTCCTTGCTGCTCATCTGCTCCTTGAGCAGATCACCGAGTGAGGAAGTGCCTGCAGTAGCAGCATCCGCACTGTAGTTCGCGAGCGTGGCCTTCTCTTCCTCGAAGTCCTTGGCCTTGATGGAGAGTGTCAGCACACGGTTCTTGCGATCCACGCCGGTGAACTTGGCCTCGACCTCGTCGCCTTCCTTGAGCACGCTGCGGGCATCTTCCACGCGTTCGCGGGAGATATCCGAGGCACGCAGGTAGCCTTCGACGTTCTCGGCCAACTCGATGGTGGCACCCTTGGCGTCGACCTCGCGGACGATACCCTTGACCACGCTGCCCTTCTCATGGGTAGCCATGAAGGTGGAGAACGGATCCTTGTCCAGCTGCTTCACGCCGAGGGAGATACGCTCACGCTCGGGATCGACGGCCAGAACGACGGTCTCGATCTCGTCACCCTTCTTGTAGTTGCGGATGGCGTCTTCACCGTTCTCGTCCCAGGTGATGTCGGAGAGGTGAACCAGTCCGTCGATACCGCCATCAAGACCGATGAAGATACCGAAGTCGGTGATCGACTTGATCTTGCCGACGACGTGGTCGCCCTTGTTATGGGTGGCGGCGAACTCGTCCCAGGGGTTTGCCTGGCATTGCTTCATGCCCAGCGAGATGCGACGGCGCTCTTCGTCGATGTCGAGCACCACGACCTCCACTTCCTCGCCCAGCTGGACGACCTTGGAGGGATGGATGTTGCGGTTGGTCCAGTCCATCTCTGACACGTGCACCAAGCCTTCGACGCCATCCTCGATCTCGACGAACGCACCGTAGTCGGCGATGTTGGTGACCTTGCCGAACAGGCGGGTGCCTTCCGGATAACGGCGGGTGATGTTCGCCCACGGATCATCGCCCATCTGCTTCAGGCCAAGGGAGACGCGCATCTTCTCGCGATCGAACTTCAGCACCTTGACGGTGATCTCCTGGCCGATCTCGACCACCTCGGAAGGATGCTTGACGCGCTTCCAGGCCATGTCGGTGATGTGCAGCAGGCCGTCGATACCGCCGAGGTCGACGAATGCGCCGTAATCGGTGAGATTTTTGACCACGCCCTTGATCTCGGCGCCTTCGGCCAGGGTCTCGAGCAGCTTTTCACGATCTTCGCTGTATTCCTGTTCGACCACCGCGCGACGCGAGACCACCACGTTGTTGCGCTTCTGATCCAGCTTGATGACCTTGAACTCCAGGTCCTTGCCTTCGAGGTAAGCGGTGTCGCGCACGGGGCGGACATCGACCAGCGAGCCAGGCAGGAAGGCGCGGATCTGATCCAGGTCGACGGTGAAGCCGCCCTTGACCTTGCCGCTGATACGGCCGGTGACGATCTCGCCGTTCTCGTAGGCCTTTTCGAGTTTTTTCCAGGCGTGGTGGCGCTTGGCCTTTTCGCGGGACAGGCGGGTCAGACCCCACCCATCCTCGACGGCTTCCAGCGCGACTTCCACTTGGTCGCCGACGGAAACCTCCAGGTTTCCATCAGCGTCCAGAAATTGGCTTTTGGGGATGACGCCTTCAGACTTCAGGCCGGCGTTGACCACGACACTCTCGTTGTCGATGGCGACGACAGTGCCGATGACGATGGAGCCAGGCGTCAGGTTGGTGGTGGCGATACTCTCTTCGAAGAGTTCAGCAAAGCTTTCGGACATGTGGTTAAGTTCCCGATTCGCATTCAAAGCGAACCATCCATTCACGATCCGTGACGGCAGCGGTCAGAGCCGTGGCTGTCCGGTCGATTTGGTCAGTGGTTGATGTAAAGGCCCGTCAGACAGGCCGCCGTTTCATGTTTCGAGATCGGGGAACACGCGATGGACGTGCCCCATGATCTCTGTCAGCACCTCATCGATGCCGAGGTTGGTCGAATCGATAACGATCGCATCCTCAGCCGGCCGCAGGGGTGCCACACTCCGCGAACGATCCCTCTCGTCACGCTCGCGGATTTCAGCCGTAAGACTCGCAAGGTTAGCAGGCAAACCCTTTTCTATCAACTGCTTATAGCGCCGTTTCGCCCGTTCCTCGGGGCTGGCGTCGAGGAAGATCTTCAGTTGTGCCTCGGGGAACACCACGGTGCCCATGTCGCGCCCATCGGCCACCAGGCCGGGCTCGCAGGCGTAGCCGCGCTGCCATTGCAACAGGGCCTCGCGGACCCGGGGGATGGCGGCAACCTTCGAGGCATTGTTTCCGGCGGTCTCGCTGCGGATCACGTTAGTGACGTCGCGCTCACCGAGAAAGATCTTGTCTCCCTCAAAATTTGCATCGAGTTTTCTCGCTATATCAGCAACTTCTTCTTCATTGTTGAAGTCAATTCCGGCTTCTCTTGCCGCCTCACCGACGAGGCGGTAGAGGGCGCCAGAGTCGAGAATGCGCCAGCCAAGCCGCTGTGCCAGCAGTCCGGCGACTGTGCCTTTGCCCGAGCCGCTGGGCCCATCGATGGTGATGATGCGTGTCATGAGTCGTCTCGCTGCAGGGAGATGGAAAGGCCGCTCCGGGCGGCCAGTTCGACAAAATTCGGAAACGAGGTGTTCACATTGTCGCAGTCGAGGATCTCGATCGGCCCGGTGGCGCGCAGCGCAGCCAT
>JANTHH010000202.1 GCA_024762485.1 Chromatiales bacterium | reverse complement strand
TACCAGAAGGAGTACCGCCACAAGGACGGACACCGCGTGCCGGTCCGCCTCTCGGGCCGGATCATCGAGCGCGATGGCCAGCGCTACATCTGGTCCGCGGTGGAGGACATCAGCAGTGTGCGCCAGGCCGAGACGCTCGAGCGGCGGCTGCGCAGCATCCTCGAACACTCCTTCGACGAGATCTACATCTTCGACGCGGCATCGCTCCACTTCATCCAGGTCTCCCGCGGCGCCCTGGAGAACCTGGGCTACGGCATGGAGGCCATGAAGAGGATGACGCCAGTCGACATCAAGCCCGATTACAGCTGGGAGAGCTTCAATGCCCTGCTTGAGCCACTGCTTCGCGGTGAGCAGTCGCAACTGGTATTCCAGACGCGGCACCGGCGCCGCGACGGCAGCGACTACCCGGTCGAGGTGCGTCTGCAGCTCTCCGACGAGAGCGAGGGCAAGGTGTTCTTCGCCATCATCATCGACCTGACCGAACGCAAGCGTGCCGAGGCCGCGCTCATCGAGCATCGTGACCACCTCGAGGACATGGTGCAGCGGCGGACCGCCCAGCTGCAGGCGTCCAACGCCGAACTGGAGGCCTTTTCGTATTCGGTGTCCCACGACCTGCGCGCTCCGCTGCGTGCCATCGACGGCTTCAGCCTGGCGCTGATGGAGGACTACTGCGAGCAGCTCGATGAAACCGCCCTCGACTATCTGCAACGGGTGCGCGGCGGGGCGCAGCGCATGGGGATGCTGATCGACGACATGCTGCAGCTGTCGCGGGTGAACCGAGGCGAGCTGAAGCTGGAGACGGTGGACCTGGGCGCGATCGCCGAGTCGGTGATGGCGGAACTGCGTGCCGGCGAGCCCGGGCGCGAGGTCGAATTCACTGTCGGCAAGGACCTGCTGGCGACGGGGGATCCCCGACTGCTGCGGGTGCTGCTCGACAACCTCCTGGGCAATGCCTGGAAGTTCACGGCGCAGGAAGCCCCTTCCCGGATCACCTTCGACCGCCGGGAGGACGATCCGGGCGTGTTCTATATTGAGGACAACGGCGTGGGCTTCGACATGCGCCATGCCGGCAAGCTGTTCGGGGCATTCCAGCGGCTGCACCGCAGCAGCGAATTCCCCGGCACCGGCGTGGGCCTGGCCACCGTTCAGCGCATCGTCCATCGCCACGGCGGGCGCATCTGGGCCGAGGCCCGGGAGGGGGAAGGCGCCACCTTCCACTTCTCGCTGCTGGCGGAAACGGCCCGCCCCCCTGCCGGGAACCCGGCTGACAAGGAGACATGAACCGATGCAGGACAAGATCGTTTTACTGGTGGAGGACAACCCGGATGACGAGGCACTGACGCTGCGGGCGCTGCGCAAGCACAACCTCGCCAACGAGATCGTGGTGGCGAGGGACGGCCAGGAGGCCCTGGACTTCCTGCTCGGCGAGGGGGCATACCAGGAGCGGGACATCCAGGTGCTGCCGCAGGTGATCCTGCTGGATCTCAAGCTGCCCAAGGTGGACGGCCTGGAGGTGCTGGAGCGCCTGCGACGCGAACCCCATACCCGTCATGTCCCGGTGGTGGTGCTCACCTCCTCCACCGAGGAGCAGGACATGGTGCGCAGCTACGACCTCGGTGCCAACAGCTATGTGCGCAAGCCGGTGGACTTCGAGCAGTTCATCGAGGCCGCCCGCCAGCTTGGGCTCTACTGGCTGGTGCTCAACGAGGTCCCCTATGGGCGGGACTGAGCAAAACCACCTGCGGGTGCTGATCGCCGAGGACTCGGAGGACGATGCGCTGCTGATCCTGCGCGAGCTGCGCCTGGGCGGTTACCAGCCTGCTCTGCAGCGGGTGGATTCGGCGGCACAGATGCGGGAGGCCCTCGACGGCCGGCAGTGGGACCTGATCATCACCGATCACAACATGCCCAGCTTCAGCTCGGCCGAGGCCCTGGCGCTCGCCCGGGCACACGACCCCAATATCCCCTTCATCCTGGTCTCGGGCAGCATCGGCGAGGAGGTGGCCGTCGATGCCATGAAATCCGGGGCCCACGACTACGTGATGAAGGACAACCTCACCCGCCTGCTGCCGGCCATCGACCGCGAACTGCGCGAGGCGCAGAACCGGCGCGCACACCAGGAGGCGGAGGCCACCATCCGCCACATGGCCTATCACGACAACCTCACCGGACTGGTCAATCGTGCGGAGTTCGAACGCCGTCTGGAAGCCGCCCTGGAAGAGGCCGACCAGATCGGTGATGTCCATGCGCTGCTCTACCTCGACCTCGATCAGTTCAAGCTGGTCAACGACTCCTGCGGCCACCTGGCCGGCGACGAGCTGCTGCGCCGGCTGGTACAGCGCCTGCAGCCGCGCATCCGCGACAGCGACACCCTGGCACGCCTGGGCGGCGACGAATTCGGCCTGCTGCTCAGCAACTGCCCGCTGACGCGGGCCCGGGCGGTCGCCGAAGACCTGCTGACATCCATTCGCGACTATCTCTTCGTCTGGGGCGAGCGCAGCTTCAAGGTCGGTGCCAGCATCGGCCTGGTCAAGGTCAGCGCTGGCCAGGATGCCCAGGCCCTGCTGAGCATGGCCGACATGGCGTGCTACGCGGCCAAGGACCGCGGACGCAACCGGGTCCACGTCTACACCGAGGACGACCAGGACCTGAGCCGGCGCCGCGGCGAGATGCAGTGGCTGCAGCTGCTGCAGCGGGCGATGGCCAATGACGACCTGCTGCTGTACCGCCAGCGCATCCAGGCACTGCAGGGGGCGCAATCCCACTCCGAGCTGCTGCTGCGGCTGCGCGGCGGGCAGGGCGAGATCATCACCCCCGACCGCTTCATCCCGGCGGCGGAGCGATACAACCTCATGCCGGAGATCGATCGCTGGGTGATCAAACACGCCTGCGAGCAACTGCAGGCAGACCGGGCAGGGGCCGCCGGCGGGGGGCTGCCCGGCGCGGTGTTCATCAACCTCTCCGCCACCTCGCTGAACGATGCCGGGCTGGTGGACTACATCGTGGAACAGTCGCAGCACCACCAGCTGCCGCCAGGCAGCCTCGGTTTCGAGATCACCGAGACCGCGGCCATCGCCGATTTCGACTGCGCCCTGGGGCTGATCCGCGGCCTCCGGGAGAAGGGATTCAGGGTTGCCCTGGACGACTTCGGCACCGGCATGAGTTCCTTCTCCTATCTCAAGTCACTCGCCGTGGACTTCATCAAGATCGATGGCAGCTTCGTCCGCGCCATGCTCGAGGACGAGATGGACAGCGCCATCGTCGAGGCGGTCAACAACATCGGCCATATCGCCGGCATCCAGACTATCGCCGAATTCGTGGAGAACGAGGCGATCATGCAGCGACTCTCGGCGATGGGTGTGGACTTCGCCCAGGGCTGGGCCGTCGAGCGGCCCCAGCCTTTCAGCTGCGAGCCCGTGGCGGACCGCCAGGCCCGTTGACGCCGATCAGGCCCGGGTCTTCGCCTGGCGTTCCGCCTTCGCCTGGTACAGATGCTCGTCGGCCTTGCGCTGCAGCGCCGCCACGCTGGTGCGATCGCCGCGGGTGGCGCAGACGAAGCCGACGCTGACCGTGCAGGCGGCGTCCGTCAGCCCGGTGATGTCCTGCTGCGCCTGGGCAAACAGGGTCTGCACCCGGGCCAGCCAGCGCGTGACTTGATCTTTGCCCATCTGCGGCAGCAACACGGCGAATTCATCCCCGCCCCAGCGCGAGGCCAGGTCGGTTGGCCGCACCTGCGAGCGCAGGGCCTGGGCCAGGGCCTTCAATACCTCGTCGCCCACCGCATGGCCGTGACTGTCATTGATCGGCTTGAAATCATCGAGGTCGAACAGAACCAGACAGAAACCAGTCCGCACCCGACCCTGCCCGCCCATCAGCGATGCCAGCCGGTCATCCAGCGCCCGACGGTTGGCCAGGCCGGTCAGCGGATCGGTCTGGCTGGTGAGGTGCAGCCGGCGGCGGTCTTCGTCCAGCTGGCTCAGTTCCTCCGCGAGGCTGCTGCCGAGGGGGAACAGACCCCGGCCGCCGGTCAGCTGTTGCAGCTTTCCACCCTCGCCGCTGCTGATCGCCCGCAGTATGTCGCGCAGGTTCTCCACCTCGGTGAGATAACGCCGGCCGAGTTCACGGGAGAACAGCAGCATCAGCACGATCAGCAGGGCCATGCCGACCATCAGCACCGCGCTGACCTCGCCGAAGCTCGGCAGCGACACCGGCTCACGCAGTTTCATTTCCAGTGTCCAGCCGGTGTCCGGCAGCGGCATCCTGAGCGCGTGCTGCCCGGTCATTTCGTCCCAGTTGCGACTGGCGAGGAACACCCGGCCGTCGTCGCCCGTCAGCAGCCGCAGTGCCCGGTCCCCTGTCGCCAGGTGTTCGAGTCCATCGGCCAGCACCGCCAAGGAGAAGCTGACCATGAGGGTGCCGAGGCGCGTACCCGCCTCGTCGTGAACCGCTTCGGTGAAATCGAAATGGGCAAGTTCGGAGATCGCGTCATGCACCGGCAGCGGCGACAGTGGTTCACCGGAGAACAGGCGCCGGATATCGCGTTGGCAGGTGGGTCCGACGCGCTGTGCCAAGGGGTCTCCAACGATCACCCCGTCAGGGGCGATCAGTGCTGCACCCACGGCATGGGGCAGGATCTTGCGCACATGGTCAGACCAGGCCATCGCCTTCTCGGGGTCAGC
>JANTHH010000201.1 GCA_024762485.1 Chromatiales bacterium | reverse complement strand
CTGTTCTCCGAAGGGCGGCACCTGCATGTCTACCGGGTGCTCGGCGCACACCCGGTCGAGCACGAGGGGGTCGCCGGGGTGCTGTTCGCGGTATGGGCACCGAATGCCCAGCGTGTCAGCATCATCGGCAACCACAACGGCTGGGACGGGCGTATCCATCCGATGCGCAACCGCGGCGGCAACGGCATCTGGGAACTTTTCATCCCCGAGTTGCCAGCAGGCAGCCTGTACAAATTCGAACTGCGCAGCCCTGCCGGTGATGTGCTGGTGAAGGGCGATCCCTACGGCGCACAGTGGCAGAAGCGCCCGGACACCGCCGCCGTGGTGGCCGCCGCAGCGCAACACGAATGGGCCGACGACGACTGGCTGGTCGCGCGCCAGGGACACGACTGGCAACACAAGCCAATGGCCATCTACGAGGTGCACCTCGGTTCATGGCGACGACAAGGCGAAGAGTTCCTCGATTACCGCGAACTGGCGGTACAGCTCACCGACTACGTGACCGAGCACGGCTTCACCCATGTCGAGCTGCTGCCCATCACCGAGCACCCGCTGGACGCCTCCTGGGGTTACCAGTGCACCGGTTTCTTCGCGCCCACCAGCCGCTTCGGCGACCCGGACGACTTCCGTTACTTCGTCGATTACCTGCACCGCCACGGCATCGGCGTCATCCTCGACTGGGTGCCTGGCCACTTCCCTCGCGACGCCCACGGGCTGGCCCGCTTCGACGGGACCGCACTGTACGAATACGAAGACCCGCGCAAGGGCGAGCACCGCGACTGGGGCACGTTGATCTTCAACTACGGCCGGCACGAGGTGAAGTGCTTCCTGCTGGCCAGCGCGGTGCACTGGATCGAGGAGTTCCATCTCGACGGCCTGCGGGTCGATGCGGTCGCCTCCATGCTCTATCTCGACTACTCGCGCGAGGCCGGTGACTGGGAACCCAACATCTACGGCGGCCGCGAGCATCTCGAGGCGGTGGACTTCCTGCGCGAGCTCAACACCGTGCTGCACGAACGCTTTCCCGGCATCCTGATGATCGCCGAGGAGAGTACCGCCTGGCCGCAGGTATCGCGCCCGGTCTACCTCGGCGGCCTCGGCTTCGGCATGAAATGGAACATGGGGTGGATGCACGACACCCTCGCCTACATGAGCAAGGACCCGATCCATCGTCACTACCACCATGACCTGTTGACCTTCGGCCTGCTCTACAACTTCACCGAGAACTTCGTCCTGCCCTTCTCCCATGACGAGGTGGTGCACGGCAAGGGCTCGATGATCGGCAAGATGCACGGCGACGAATGGCAGCGCTTTGCCAACCTGCGCCTGCTCTACACCTTCCAGTGGACCTACCCCGGCAAGAAACTGCTATTCATGGGTGGCGAGTTCGCCCAGGGGAGCGAGTGGAGCGAGGCCCGCCAATTGGAGTGGCAACTGCTGGAATACGGGAACCACCAGGGCATCGCGCGGCTGATCAAGGATCTGAACCGCCTCTATCGCGACGAACAGGCCCTGCACCAACTCGATTTTGAAGCCATGGGTTTCGACTGGATCGACTGCCACGACAGCAGCCAGTCCACCCTCAGCTACCTGCGGCGCGACGCCGAGGGTAATGACATCGCGGTGGTCCTCAACTTCACCCCGGTACCGCGGCATGATTACCGCATCGGCCTGCCGGCCACCGGCGAATGGGAAGAGCTGCTGTGTTCCGACTCGTCACTCTATGGCGGCAGCAACCTGGGCAACGGCGGACGGGTGTTCGCCGAGGACCAGCCATGGATGAACCGGCCTGCCTCCGCCCGCCTGGTGCTGCCACCGCTGGCGGCGGTGGTGCTGCGCCGGCGCGGCTGAGGCCAGCATCAACGGGGTGTGGCGGCGCAAGATCTCTCCCTGCGGTCGGGATGACAAGATAAGTTGGCAGCGAGCGTCCGTTATATTACCGCCTCGATGAACATTTGAACCTGTATCACGGCGAGCACATGAACCTGTCATCTCGATGAACCTACGAGCTTGTCATCTCGATGAGCGTAGCGAAGAGAGATCCTGTCGGGCATCCAAGCCTGCAACCTCAACCCGACCCGGCGACCTCGCCTCAGCCACCACCCTGCTCAGTCAGATCCAGGTAACGCTGGATCAGTGCCGCCGTCGAGGCGTCGTGCGCCGGGTCGGGCTCACCGGCAGCGAAGTCCTTGAGCACCCGCCCAGCCAGCTCCTTGCCCAGTTCCACCCCCCACTGGTCGAAGGAATCCAGCCCCCAGACGATACCCTGCACGAACACCTTGTGCTCGTAGAGCGCGATCAGCGCACCGAGAGTGTAAGGGGTCACCTGCTCCACCACCAACGAATTGGTCGGGCGATTGCCGGGGAAGGTGCGATGACGGGCCAACAGCTGCGCCCGTGATGCGTCCATGCCCCTGCCCAGCAGTTCGTCGAGGGCCTCCTGCTCGGTGCGCCCGCGCATCAGCGCCTCGGTCTGGGCGAACGCATTAGACAGCAGCTTGGGGTGATGATCCGCCAGCGGATTGTGCGAGCGCAGCGGGATGATGAAGTCCGCCGGTATCAGCCGGGTACCCTGGTGGATCAACTGGTAGTAAGCATGCTGACCATCGGTGCCGGCGGTGCCCCAGATGATCGGGCCGGTATCATAATCCACCGGCTCGCCGTCGCGTCGTACCCGCTTGCCGTTGCTCTCCATGTCCATCTGCTGCAGGTAGGCCGGCAGATGCTGCAGATACTGGTCGTAGGGGAGCACGGCATGGGAGGCCGCCCCGGCAAAGTTGTCGTACCAGATGCCCAGCAGCCCCAGGATCACCGGCAGATTGTCCGCCAGCGGCGCGCTGCGGAAATGCTCGTCCATGGCGTGGGCGCCGGCCAGCAGCTGCTCGAAGTTGTCCATGCCGATGGCCAGTGCAATCGGCAATCCGATGGCGGACCACAGCGAGTAGCGGCCACCGACCCAGTCCCAGAATTCGAACATGTTGTCGGTATCGATACCAAAGTTGGCCACTGCCTGTGCATTGGTGCTGACGGCAACGAAGTGCCGGGCGATCGCCGCCGGCGTCCCCAGGGCTTCCAGACACCAGGCGCGGGCGCTGTTGGCATTGGTCAGCGTCTCCTGGGTGGTGAAGGTCTTTGAGGCGACAATGAACAAGGTGGTCTCCGGGTCGAGCGGGCGCAGCGTCTCCACCAGATGACTGGCATCCACGTTGGAGACGAAGTGCACCCGCAGCCCCGGCGACTGGTAGGGCATCAGCGCGGAGCTGACCATCAGCGGCCCGAGATTGGAGCCGCCGATGCCGATATTGACCACATCGGTGATCCGTTTGCCGGTGTGGCCGAGCCACTCGCCGCTGCGCACGCGCTCGCTGAATTCGCGCATGTGTGCCAGCACAGCCCGCACCGCCGGCATGACGTCCTCGCCGTCCACCGGCATCGGCCGGTCACTGCGGTTGCGCAGCGCCACGTGCAGCACTGCGCGATCCTCCGTGTTGTTGATGTGCTCACCGGCGAACATGCGCTCGATCCAGACCGACAGCCGGGCCTCCCCGGACAGTGCCAGCAGCCGCTCGAGGGTCTCGTCGGTGATGCGGTTCTTGGAGAAATCCAGGTGGATACCGCAGGCATCGCGGCTGTAGCGCCCGGCGCGCGCCGGGTCCTCAGCAAACAGGGTCCGCATGTGCAGGGGTTCGATCTCGGCCCAGTGGTGACGCAGTGCGGTCCAGGCCGCGGTCTGATCGATGGCTGGCACGGACCAGTCCGGTGACTGTGTTTGCTGATTGCTCATGATGTGACAGCGGCCTGCTCGAGGCGATGCTCCTCCCGGGATTTTGTTAAAGTATGACAAACGCGAAACCGTAATCCCACGTCCAGTTGTCAGCAACAAAAAATAATTCAGCCATGTCCAGCCAGAAGATCCTGTTCGCCAGCAGTGAAGCCGCCCCCCTGATCAAGACCGGCGGCCTGGCCGATGTCGCCGGCAGCCTGCCGCTGGCTCTGCAGGCCCTGGGCCATGACGTGCGCCTCATCCTGCCCGCCTACCCGGACGTGCTGGCGAGAGCGGTGAAGATAACACCCCTGAGCGAGCTGAACCTGGGTCAGGTCCCCGAGGGCGTGCGCATCCTCCAGGCAGAGATGCCCGATTCGGGTCTGCCGCTGTACCTGGTGGATGCGCCGGTCTATTTCGATCGCCCCGGCAATCCCTACCACGATCATGCCGGCCAGCCCTATGCCGACAACCCGCAGCGCTTTGCCCTGTTCTGCCGTGCCATTGTGGTACAGGCACTGGGCCAGGTCGATGGCTGGCAACCGGATCTGGTGCATTGCAACGACTGGCAGACCGGTCTCGTCGCGCCCCTGCTCGCGGGCGAATGGCAGCGGCCGGCCACCGTGTTCACCATCCACAACCTCGCCTACCAGGGTGTCTACGACCGTGCGGTCTTCGATCAGCTGGGCCTGCCCGAATACCTGTGGCATCACGACGGCCTGGAATTTTATGGCCGGATGTCCTTCATCAAGGGCGGCATCGCCTTCTCCGACAGCGTGACCACGGTCAGCCCGACCTATGCGAAGGAGATCTGCGAGCCCCGGCTCGGCTATGGCCTGGACGGCCTGCTGCGCCACCGTGCCGACCGCCTGTTCGGGATCCTCAACGGCATCGACACAGCGGTGTGGGACCCCCGCAGCGA
>JANTHH010000200.1 GCA_024762485.1 Chromatiales bacterium | reverse complement strand
CGTCAACCTGGCCCTCGGCCAGGTATCGCTGGTAGTCCCTGCGCGGCAGGTAGCCGCGGGCGTGGAACAGCTGGCCACCCTTTTCCACGGCCTGCCCGAATGGCAGGCGTTCGAAGCCGTGCAGGGGGTTGTGATGGATGAAGCTGCGCATCGGCCAGAAGAAAGGCACTGGCTCGCCGGCCACGTACACCATGGAACGGATACGCAGGTTTTCACCTACAGGACTGCTCATAGCAGATTCCCTGAAAGCCAGACACCAAAGACCGCGAGCAATGCCACCGCCCCCCCAAGCAACCGGGTGTGCATCGGACCAATGTCGGCGCGACCATCCTCAACAGCCTGCCCGACGATCAGCCCTTGCAGCATGCGCATGCCGGCCCAGGCCCACAGCAGCCACACCAGCAACACCCCGCATGCGCTCACCGGCATCGTCTGCAGTAGTTCCTTGACCATGGACAACAGGGCAAAGAAGCTGGGGAACAGCGGTGTGCCGGTCACTGCCAGCACCACCAGCACCAGCAATCCGGAAAGGCGCGGAACCCGCATCGCCAGTCCACCGGGCATTCCGGCATACGCCGCGCCGAACGCCTGTTCCAGGCGTCCGGTCAACCAGACAAGTATCACCAGTGGCGTGCTGAACGCCGTGAGGTGCAACAGCAGTGTAGCGCGGGTCTCGCCGAGCGCGGCGGGCAACCACAGCAGCGCCCAGGCCGAGGTGGCGATGTACCCCAGCCAGAGCGCGAGGTCGCGCAGTGCCAGCGCACGGAACGCGTAGATGAGGGCACTCGCCACGCCCCAGTACACAAACCACGGCGGCGGTTCCGACCCCGTGGTGACAAGAAGCGCGAGACCGGCGCCTGGCCAGGCGATCAACAGCACGCTCCGCAACCAGGTGCTGCCCACCCGGGCGAACAGGTTGTTGAAGAGCATGCTGAGCGGAAACAGCGGGAGAAACACCGCGGCTGGCAGCAAGATCATCCAGGACATGTCAGGACCATCTCAGCATGACATTGAGGCGGGCAGCCGCACCAAGCAGGGCGTCGGAGAGTCGGCGGTAGAAGGCCCCGACGTAAAACTCTCGCGCCACCAGGGTGTAGAAAGCGCGCCACAGGCGGCTGGCCTGCAGGCTGCGACCACCCCCATTGTTCTGTGCGTAGTAGGTGGTCAGCCAGCCCGCGACCACCACCACGGTGACCAGGATAACCAGTACATCAAACCAGAAGATATCGATGCCGGCGGCAGCATGTATCTGTGAGCGCAAGGCCGCGTCCGGGTACAGGAACACGTCGAAGGCATGCGCTATCAAGATATAACCGAGCACCACGACAGTGAACGAGACGAGCATCAGACCCAACAGTCGCCAGGGATTGTCGGTGCGCATGCGGTAGGCGGCGAAGATCAGCTGCGCGCCGGTCATCCAGCCGAAGAACAACAGCACGATAGCGCCCTGCTTCTGGAAGAAGTCCTGCTCCACCAGCCAGTGCGCCAACACCAGGATGGTTACCGGTACCACCAGGGTAACAGCCGCCATCAACAGCCACGGACGTCGCTGTCGGACCGGTTGGCGTTCCACGACAAAAGTGTACAGATCATCCTTCGGCACGCCGTCGTCCCGGCGTGCCTGGTGGATCACACCGCCGGCACCGAGGAACAAGGTGCCCTTGAACAGGCCATGTGCGATCAGGTGATACACCGCCAGAGAGAAGGCACCGACACCGCACTCCATCACCATGAAGCCCATCTGTCCCATGGTGGAGTAGCCGAGCGCCTTCTTGATGTCGTTCTGCGCCAGCATCAGTACCGAGCCGATGACGGCGGTCACCAGGCCGACGATGAACAGCCAGTGCAGGACCCCGTCAGTGTGCACGAACAAGGGTGCAAAGCGGTTGATCAGGAACCCACCGGCATTGACGATGCCGGCATGCATCAGCGCCGACACCGGTGTCGGCCCACTCATGGTATACGGCAGCCAGGTATGCAACAGGAACTGCGCCGACCGGGCGAACGCCGACAGCGCGATCAAGGCAGCGGCGGCCTCTGCCAGCGGCAGGCCGAACAGGGTTTGGGTATCCGGTGCCTGACCCAGTGCATCGAAGATTTCCGGCAGCGACCAGGTACCGAAGGCCTGATACAACAACACTGCCGCCAGCACCAGCGGCAGGTCGCCGAAGCGGTAGGTGAGGAGTGTCCAGGACGCATAGCGGTGCGCCGTGTGGCTGGTCATCTCCTGGCCGAGCAGGAAATACAACAGCACGCCGATGAGGTGCCAGGCCACCAGCAGGGTGATCAGGTCGCCGGCGCTGACCATCAGCAACAGCGCGGCAGTCATCAGGTCCAGCAGCATGAAGAAGCGTGCATAGCCCTGCTCAGCGGCCATGTAGCGGCGTGAGTAGATATGCACGATCAGGCTGATGCCGGATATCACCACCGCCATCAGCGTGCTCAATGGATCAAATAGCAGGCTGCCCCAGGACGCGCTGAACGCAAAGGCCTCTGCCGGGGTGCCGGTCAGCGCAAACCCGAGTGCGACCAGGGCGATGGCAAAGGTGACAACCGTGCCGGCAATACTCAGGTTCGCTACCACGCGCCGAGAATGGCGGGCAACCAGCCAAACCGCCGCGGCAGCGATGAGGGGTACCAGGATCATCCCGGTGAGCGGGATATTCAGCATGCCATCCTGCCGCATGCCTGTGTCATACAAGGCATCGGGGTGTTGGATTTCCTGACCATGATGATTCGTCAATGGATTGACTCACACCGCAGTCTTGCGAGCAAACGCCCACGAAACAATTCGATAACTTAGATTCCTTCGATTGCATTTTATCGATAGGTTGATTGCTGGCAGGGAAACTTATCGCGCAGACGGCACCCAGAACAGCCACCCTTGTGTCCTGCATGGCAATACCGCGCGAGCTTTGTAAGTGAATCGCGTGGCGCACAAGGGGGGTGTCCGCGCAATCAAAGGCACATCACGAATGATAGCCCCGCCAACCCATCGACTATAGTCAATGAATGGAATTGAAACTATCTGCTTTCACCGGCACGCCGTCCCCCGTATAAGTACATGTGAATAATAAGTGGGCGATACCCCATGCGCGTGTTCAACGAAATTGGATTCAACAATCTGCGTGGTGATCTGTTCGGCGGCATGACCGCCGCCATCATTGCGTTGCCGATGGCGCTGGCCTTCGGCGTTGCCTCGGGGGCAGGCCCTGCAGCCGGACTGTATGGTGCGGTACTGGTGGGCCTGTTCGCCGCATTGTTCGGCAGTACCCCGACCTTGATTTCCGAACCGACCGGGCCGATGACCGTGGTGATGACGGCGGTCATCGCAAACCTGATCGCCACCAACCCGGAACAGGGCATGGCGATGGCCTTCACCGTGGTGATGCTCGCCGGCCTGTTCCAGATCCTGTTCGGCGTCCTGCGCCTCGGCCACTACGTCACCATGATGCCGTACACGGTCATCTCCGGCTTCATGACCGGCATCGGGATCATATTGATCGTGCTGCAGTTCGGCCCGTTCCTCGGTCAGGCACCCCCGCCTGGCGGCGTGGTCGGCACCCTTGTCGCGCTACCGCAGCTTTTCGCCGGTATCCAGCCGGCCGAGACCGCGCTGGCGGTGGGGACCTTTGCACTCCTGCTGCTGTTCCCCAGGCGCATGGCGAATGTGTTGCCACCGCAACTGATCGCGCTGGTGGCGGGTTCACTGGTGTCGGTGTGGCTGCTCAACGACGACAATCTGCGTCGTATCGGCGAGATCCCGACCGGCCTGCCACAGCTGCAGATTCCGGTGTTCAGTGCCGAGCAGTGGACCCTCATGCTGATCGACGCCCTGGTGCTGGCAGTCCTCGGCAGCATCGATGCTCTGCTGACCTCTGTAATCGCAGAGAACATGACGCGCAAGCAAAGCGATTCGAGCAAGGAACTGATCGGCCAGGGCGTGGGCAACCTGATGGCCGGGGCGTTCGGCGGCATTCCCGGTGCAGGGGCCACCATGGGGACCGTGGTCAATATCCAGGCCGGCGGGCGCACAGCCCTGTCGGGCCTGACCCGCGCTGCCCTGCTATTGGTGGTAGTATTGTGGGCGGCCGACCTCACCGCCCACATCCCACTTGCGGTACTGGCCGGTATTGCGATGAAGGTCGGGATCGACATCATCGACTGGTCCTTCCTCAAGCGCGCACACATGGTGTCGCCCAAGGCAGCGGGGATCATGTACGGGGTGATTGGGCTGACCGTGTTCGTCGATCTCATCACTGCCGTGGCTATCGGCGTGTTTATCGCCAATCTGCTGACCATCGAGCGCATGTCGAAGTTGCAGAGCGAGGCGATCAAGACGATAGGTGATTCGCAGAGCAACGATCTCACCCAGGACGAACAGTTGCTGCTGCAACGCAACAAGGGCGACATCCTGGTCTTCGCCCTTGGCGGGCCGCTGATGTTCGGCGTGGCCAAGGCGATTTCGCGCCAATATGCGGTACTGAACAGGCACCAGGTGCTGATCGTCGACTTCTCAGAGGTGCCGACTGTAGGCGTGTCGTCATCACTGGCACTGGAAAAGATGATCCTGGAGGATCTGGAAGCGGGTCGCCCTGTCTTCCTCGTGGGGCTGCGCGACGAGGTCAAGGCGCGACTGTCGCGCCTCGGCCTGCTAGAGCGCCTGCCTGCCGATCATGTCGTGGCCACCCGTCAGGAGGCCCTGGAGAAGGCTAATGCACTGTTGGACAAAGCGTCCCAGG
>JANTHH010000199.1 GCA_024762485.1 Chromatiales bacterium | reverse complement strand
GAGAACTCGAACAGCGGCTGCAGCAGCATGGCGCCCTTGATGGTGGTGGTCTTCACCTGGGTGCGGTCGTACTCGGGCAGGGCGACGAAGAAGTCCCAGCAGGCCTTCTCGATCGCGTCCAGTTCCGCGGTGTAGGGCACCATGTCCAGCGCCTTGTGGCTGGCGTTGGACTTGTCGTGGATGGGGCAGATGTCGGCGCACAGGCCGCAGCCGGTGCAGTCCTCCGGGGCCACCTGGTAGCTGATGAACATGCCGGGGGCAAAGTCCTTGCCCTTGGTGGGCATGGCCTTGAAGCCCTCGGGTGCGCGGGCGAGGTCCTCCTGCGTGAACACCTTGCTGCGGATCACCCCGTGGGGGCAGACCAGCGGGCACTTGCCGCACTGGGTGCACAGTGCCGGGTCGAGGCTGGGGATCTCCAGCGCCAGGCGGCGCTTCTCGTAGGCGGCAGTGCCGGTGGGGAAGGTGCCGTCGGCGGGGAAGCGGCTGACCGGCAGCTGGTCGCCACGCCCGGCGATCAGTTCCGCGGTGACCTCGCGCACGAACGCGGGTGCGTCGGCGGGCACGGCCTGGCCGATGTGGCGGTCGTTGCTGACCTGGTCCGGCACCGGGATCTCGTGCAGGTTGGCCAGCGACTGGTCGATGGCGCGGAAGTTGAAGTCCACCAGGCGCTTGCCCTTGCGCCCGTAGGTCTTTTCCACCGCCTGCTTGATGTGCGCCACTGCCTCGTCCCGCGGCAGGATGCCGGAGATGGCGAAGAAGCAGGTCTGCATGATGGTGTTGATGCGCCGCCCCATGCCGCTGTCCTCGGCGACCCGGTAGGCGTCGATGCCGTAGCAGCGGATCTTTTTGTCGAGGATCTGCTGCTGGGTGTCGCTCGGCAGGCTATCCCATACCTGGTCGGGCGGCAGCGGGGTGTTGATGAGGAAGACCGCGCCGGGCGCGGCCATGTCCAGCATCGGGTAGCGATCGAGGAACACCGGCTGGTGGCAGCCGATGAAGTTGGCGTCGCCCTCGCCGATCAGGTAGCTGGCGCGGATGGGCCGCGGGCCGAAGCGCAGGTGGGAGACGGTCACGGCGCCGGACTTCTTGGAGTCGTAGACGAAGTAGCCCTGGGCGTGCAGGTCGGTCTGCTCGCCGATGATCTTGATGCTGTTCTTGTTGGCGCTGACGGTGCCGTCGCTGCCCAGCCCGTAGAACACGGCCTGGAAGCTGTCGCGGTGGGCGTCGGTGCGGAACGCCGCATCCCAGTCCAGGCTGAGGTGACTGACGTCGTCGTGGATGCCGATGGTGAAGGGATGCTGCGGCGAGTCGCTGCCCAGCTCGTCGTAGATGGCCTTGACCATGCCGGGGGTGAATTCCTTCGAGGACAGCCCGTAGCGCCCGCCGGTGATCCTGGGCATGGCGGCGAAGCGACCGCTGCCCTGGCACTGGGCCTGGGCGATGGCGCCGAGCACGTCCTTGTAGAGCGGCTCGCCGTCGGCGCCGGGTTCCTTGGTGCGGTCGAGCACGGCGATGGCACGGGTGGTTGCGGGCAGGGCCGCGAGCAGGGCCGCGGCGTCGAAGGGCCGGTAGAGGCGCACCTTGAGCAGGCCCGCCTTCTCACCCTGGCGCACCAGGTAGTCGACGGTCTCCTCCACCGTCTCGGCGCCGGAGCCCATCAGCACGATGACGCGCTCGGCATCCTCGGCACCGACATAATCGAACAGGCGGTACTGGCGGCCGGTCAGCCCGGCGAAGCGGTCCATCACCGACTGCACGATGGCGGGCATGGCGCTGTAGTAGGGATTGACCGTCTCGCGGGCCTGGAAATAGGCGTCCGGGTTCTGTGACGAGCCACGCAGCACCGGGTGATCGGGCGACAGGGCGCGCTCGCGGTGGGCGGCCACCAGCTCGGGGGGGATCATCGCCCGCACCGTCTCCTCGTCGAGGGCGATGATCTTCGCCACCTCGTGGGAGGTGCGGAAGCCGTCGAAGAAATGGACCAGGGGGATGCGTGCCTCCAGTGTGGCGGCCTGGGCGATCAGCGCGAAGTCCTGCGCCTCCTGCACCGAGTTCGAAGCGAGCATGGCAAAGCCGGTGCTGCGGGTGGCCATCACGTCCGAGTGGTCACCGAAGATGGACAGGGCCTGGCAGGCGATGGAGCGGGCCGCCACGTGCAGCACCAGCGGGGACAGTTCGCCGGCGATCTTGAACATGTTGGGGATCATCAGCAGCAGCCCCTGGGAGGCGGTGAAGCTGGTGGTCAGCGCGCCGGCCTGCAGGGCGCCGTGGACAGCCCCGGCGGCACCACCCTCGCTCTGCATCTCGACGATGGTGGGGACCTCGCCCCAGAGGTTGGTCTGGCCGCGCGACGACCATTCGTCCGCCCATTCGCCCATGGGCGAGGCGGGGGTGATGGGGTAGATGGCGATGACCTCGTTGGTCAGGTGGGCGATGCTGGCCGTGGCCTGATTGCCGTCAATGGTCAGCTGTCTTGTCTCGCGCATATCCGCCTCCGGCACAGGAATGGACTATCGGTTGGATATCGGAAGATCCACCGTCCTTATCTTTAGCACAGCATTCACGACGCCAATATGTTTTGGATCAAGAAGGTCGCGATAGCCGCCTTGGGTGCGGCATCGGATGTCCAGTTCGGATGTCCAGTCATGGCGGGGTTTTCGGCCCGCAGGGGCTGTGTCATAGTGGCCGCGGCAGACAAGATCGCAGACAAGATCAATAACAGGGTTGAAATGCTATGAATCCGGAAAAGGTCGTCTTTGGTTTTTTCATCGTACTGTCCCTGACACTGAACTTCGGTTTCTTCGTGGGTGAGCTGGACAATCCCACCCACCACCATGTGTTCGAGCTGTTCGCGGTCATCGTGGTCAACCTCATTGCCACCGTACTCAAGTTCGGTGATCGCAGCCAGATGGGGGCGGTGCTGCTGGCCACCAGCCTGGTGGCCGATCTGCAACTGCTCACCGCAGCCATCGTCTGGGCGGTGGCGGAACACGTCACCGGGACCGGCCTGACGCCGGTGGTGATGGCCAGTATCGTCTCCCTGGCCGGGGGCGCGATGCTCGCCAACGTGGTGTCAGTGGTGCTGCTGATCATCGAGACGGTGATGCTGCGCCGCTGAGAAACGCGCATGCATAACATCTTCTTCCTCGTCCTGCGTCGCATGCGTCAGCCCCTGCTGACGCTGATCGTCGTCTATGCGATCGTGCTGCTGGGCCTGGTGCTGATCCCGGGACAGGACGCGGATGGCAATCCCTGGCGCATGGATTTCTTCCATGCCTTCTATTTCGTCAGTTTCATGTCCACCACCATCGGTTTCGGCGAGGTGCCCTACGAGTTCACCGATGCCCAGCGCCTGTGGGTGACCATCAGCATCTACATCACGGTCATCGCCTGGCTATATGCCATCGGCACCCTGCTGACGCTGGTGCAGGACCAGGTCTTCCAGGAGGCCATCGCCGAGAGCAAGTTCGCCCGTCGGATACGACAACTGAAAGAACCCTTTCATCTGATCTGTGGCTATGGCGAGACCGGGCAGACCCTGGTGCGCGCACTGACCAACCGACACCGCCATGCGGTGGTGGTCGATGGCGACCCGCAACGCATCAGCTTGATCCAGCTGCAGAATCTGCGTGAGTTCGTGCCGGCACTGCATGGCGATGCACAACGCCCGGAGCATCTGATCGAGGCGGGCCTGAAGCATCCCTGTTGTGCCGGGGTGGTGGCGCTGACCGATGACAACAAGACCAACCTCAAGGTGGCGATCACCAGCAAGCTGCTCAATCCCGACCTCAAGGTGATCTGCCGTGCGGATTCACACGACATCGAGGCCAACATGGCCTCCTTTGGCACCGATCACATCATCGATCCCTTCGATACCTTTGCCGCCCACCTGGCCACCGCGCTGCAGTCGCCGGGGCTCTATCTGCTACGGCAGTGGCTGAGTGAGGCGGAGGAGAGCCCGCTGACAGAGCCGGTCTACCCGCCCACCAATGGCCACTGGATCATCTGCGGCTATGGCCGCATGGGCAAGGCGGTGTGCCAGCGACTGCGCAAGGAGGGCATCAGCTACCGCGTGGTGGAGGCCGAACCGGAGACCACCGGTCGCCCACCCGAGGGCGTGGTGATCGGTCGTGGTACCGAGGCGGATACCCTGCTCGATGCCGGGGTGGACAGTGCCGTCGGCCTGGTGGCGGGTACCGACGACGATGCCAACAACCTCTCCATCGTGATGACGGCGCAGGCGATCAATCCCAACCTGTTTGTCATCGCACGCCAGAATCTGGATCAGAACAATGAGCTGTTCCATGCGGTAAACGCCGACATGGTGATGCACCCGGGCAGCATCGTCGCCGAGAAGATCCGGGTATTACTGGCCACGCCCATGTTGTATGAGTTCATCAGCCTGGCCCAGTATCAGGACGATGAATGGGCCTGCGAGCTGATCAGTCGCATCATCGCCCTGGTGAGAAGCCGGGTGCCGGCGATCATGGAGGTGGCGATCGACGATGAGCACGCCTATGCGGTGAGCCGCGCCCTGGCCGCAGGGGAGGTGGTGAGCGTGGCAGACCTGGTGCGTGACCCCGGGCACATTGGACGCGGGCTGGATGCCATGGTGCTGCTGCTGCGGCGCGGCAAGGATCGCTACCTGATGCCGGGGCCTGAGATGTCGCTCAAGGCCGATGACCGCCTGCTGCTGTGCGGCAACGAGTCGGCCTTTGCCCGGCTCAGCTGGACACTGAACAATGTGCATACCCTCAGCTACCTGCTGACCGGCGAGACAGGGCCCCAGGG
>JANTHH010000198.1 GCA_024762485.1 Chromatiales bacterium | reverse complement strand
TACACGCCGGAGGGTCCGCGTGGTCTGCTGGCCGATCGCCCGGTCTACCTGGTGATGGCCAGTGGAGGGGTGCCACTGGGCAGCCCGATGGACTTCGCCAGCGGTTACCTGAAGCAGGTGTTCGGCTTCATCGGCATCCGCGACGTCCATCTCATTGCCGCCGACCGCATGAATCTGGATGCGGCGGCCGGCCTGGCCCGGGCACGGCGCGCGATCGCCGACTGTCTAGAGCGGGCCGTGGCCTGAGCCGGCGGCTGCAAACAACCATTCAGGAGGTGCATCATGTCAGTGATCAAACAGAGGAATGATCCCATGGAAAAGCGTGCCGTCTCGCGTATCGTCGAGGGCATCCCTGCCACCGACGGGGCAGGGGTGGAGCTGACCCGGGTGATCGGCTCGCCGACCCTGGACATGCTCGATCCCTTCCTGCTGCTGGACGTGTTCCGTTCCGACGACCCCGACGACTACATCGCCGGCTTCCCGTCGCACCCGCACCGGGGCTTCGAGACTGTCAGCTACCTGCTGAACGGCCGCTTGCGCCACAAGGACAATGCGGGACACGAGGATGTCATCGGCCCCGGCGGGGTGCAGTGGATGACGGCCGGCCGGGGCATCGTCCACTCGGAGATGCCGGAACAGGAGGGCGGCCTGCTCGCCGGCTTCCAGCTGTGGGTGAATCTGCCGGCCAGCCACAAGATGACCGAGCCGGCCTACCAGGAGTTCGACGCCGGCCGGATCCCGGTCGAGCGACGGCAGGACGGCAGCGAGATCCGGGTCATCGCCGGTCGCACCCGCCAGGGCACCGAGGGGCCGGTCCGGCAGCCGCTGACCGACCCCCTCTACCTGGACGTGACCCTGCCCGCTGGAAGCGAATTCAGCGAGGTTGTCACCGACGGCCACAATGCCTTCCTGTTCCTGTTCGAGGGGGACGCGGAACTGGTCGATGTGAACGGCCGACCGGTGGCACTGCGACCGGACCAGCTCGCCGTGCTGGCACAGGGACGGCAGGTCGAGGTGCGCGCCGGCGTGGCGGGGGCGCGTTTCCTGCTGGTGGCCGGCCGGCCACTGAACGAGCCGGTGGCACGGGGTGGTCCCTTCGTCATGAACACCCGCGCCGAGGTGCAGCAGGCCTTCGAGGACTACAACAGCGGACGCTTCTGAGCACCCTGTGTCCCCGATTGCCGACGCAAAGGGACGGTGGCAGGATCGGTGGATAAGCCCGGGCAACGGGATCGCGCCCGAGGACCTCAGTCAGCTTTGGTCGGGCTGGGACTGCTGGTCGGCGCGGCCGCACTCACCCGGGTGCTGAGCCGTTTCAGGAGGATGTGAAGCCGCGCTGACGAGGCCCAGCCGCGGTCAGGCCGGTCCAGACCTGCTTTAATTGAGCGCTATCGTCCGCTTGCGCCAGGGAGAGGGGAATCATGACAAGGATAACAATCGCCATCCTGCTGGCCGCATTCCTTGCAGGCTGTGCCATCAAGCCCACCCACGACAGCCTGCGGGATCATGCGCTGCCGCGTCTGGTCCCGGTGCGTGATTTTGTTGCCAACACCAGCTACAACGGCCATTACCGCATCTCGCCCGATGGCACACGCCTCGCCTGGAAGGCGGTGGCGGGAACGCGGGAGGAGATCTTCGTGCGCAGCCTCGATCAAGAGAATGCGCGCAGCCTGGGATTCGATTCCCAAGGCTACGACTTCCGCTGGGCCCAGGATAGCCGGCGACTGCTGTTCATCCGGGATGCCGGCGGCAACGAGAACTTCCATCTGTTCCGAGTGGATGTCGATGCACCGGAGCGGGGCCCGGTGGACATCACCCCGCTGGACAATGTGCGCGTGGGCATCCAGCAGATCATCCGCGATGATCCCCAGCATATCCTCATCACCCACAATGCCCGCGACAAGGCCGTGTTCGATCTCTATCGGCTGGATATCGACAGCGGTGTCATGGAACGGATCTACCGCAACGAGGGTCGGGTCACCCGACTGGTCACGGACCGGGAGGGCCGGTTGCGGGGACGGGTCCGACAGCAGGACGGTCGGCGATACCTGGAACTTCCGGATGCCGGGTCGAAGGCCTGGCGGGAGCTGATCCACTGGGATGAGGATGACGATGTCCGGGTGCTGAAATTCACTGCGGACGGCCAGGCCATTCATCTGCTCTCCAACCGTGGACGTGACAAGATCGCGCTGGTACGGCTGGACACGACGACGGGGCAGGAGACAGTGGTCTATGCGGACCCCCGGGTGGACCTCAGTTTCGTGCAGATCGACAGCAGGACCCTTGCGCCCGCTCTGGCCTACAGTCACCCGGACTATCCCCACGTCGAGGCGCTGGATCCGGCGCTGGCGAGATCATTGGCCGTGTTCCGCGATCAGGGGCCGGTGGGGATCTATGTCACCAGCGCGGATGATGCGGGTCGCTATGCCACGGTCAGCGTCAACGATGACCGCACCGTCTCCTTCTATCTGCTGGATCGGCACAACGGCGAGCGGCTGCTGCTGGGCCGGGATGTGAGTCAGGAGTTCGCCGATGCCCTGGGGCGCATGCGGCCGATCAGCTTCACGGCCCGCGATGGCCTGCAGCTACACGGCTACCTGACGCTGCCGCCGGTGTCTGCCCGGCCGCTGCCCATGGTGCTGCTGGTGCACGGTGGACCCTTCGTCCGCGACATCTGGCAGTACAACCGCCGGGCACAGTTTCTCGCCAATCGCGGCTATGCGGTGCTGCAGGTGAACTATCGGGGCTCCAGTGGCTACGGCCGTGCTTTCATGGATGCCGCAATGGGTGAATTCGCCGGTCGCATGCACCATGACCTGGTCGATGGCGTGAAGTGGGCGGTCTCGCAGGGCATCGCGGACCCGCAACGGGTGGCGATCATGGGGCGCAGTTACGGTGGCTATGCCACGCTGGTCGGCATGACCATGACGCCGGGGGTGTTCGCCTGCGGTGTCGACACCGCGGGCCCGGCCGATCTGGAGAGCCTGACACGGGACTTTCCCGTCTACTGGCAGCCCTTCATGCACCGCTGGAAGAAGACCGTGGGTGATCCGGCGGACCCCGGTGATCGGGACCGCATGCAGGCCCGTTCACCGATCAATTACGTCGATCAGGTGCAGGGCCCGCTGTTGATCATCCAGGGGGCAAACGACGTGCGTGTGAAGCTGGATCAGTCGGACCGCATGGTCGAGGCCTTGCGTGAGGCCGGCAAGCCGGTGGACTACCTGGTGCTGACGGGGGAGGGGCATCGTATCCGCCACTGGAAGAACCGGCTCAGGGTCTACCGGGAGACGGAGGATTTCCTGGCATCCTGCCTGGGCGGTCGCAGTTCCGGATTCGATTATTATCAGCTGGGGAGTTGGCTGTTCTAGCGATGCCCCGCGGTGTGAAGGCGCTGGCTCAGCGATTTCCTTTCGACACCCGCACGCCGCTGAAGAGATTGCCGAACAGGCCCTTGGGTTGTTTCTCCTCCCATTTCACCTGTTCCGCGAGCAGTTGCTTGGTGAGGCTGATGACACCGCGCACCGTGCGGGTGTTGACGATATCAACCCGTACGTCCTCCTGCTGCTTGATGCTCTTCCATGGGCCGCCCTTCTTCTTGCGGATATAGGCACGGATCTGCTTGTGCAGGTTGTTGCGCAGCTCGTCGATGATATCCGCCTCGGCCTGTTCCGGCGGCTTGCCGGCCATGCTGTTGGCCAGTTTCTCGGCCCTGTCCGGTGTCAGCAGGCCGATGTGGATGCATTCATCACGCACCAGTTCCTGCACCGGTTTGCGTGCTTCAGCGAGTTTGTTGTCCAGACTGGTTCCGCTCATGTTGTCGTCCGTCCAGGTGTTGTATTGACTGTGCCTGGTGGTCTGTAACGGCACACGACGCCAAAGGTTTAGGGTTTTCATTCGGCACGAGGAGGCCGCCGGCCTCCTCCATCTGGTGTGGCTGGCCTGTCGAAGCGAGGGGAGTGATGGGGAAATGCCGGTGCAATGCCGGCATTTCCCTTGTGGCCAGCGGGCGTTGCCCGCTCGGTTGCGCCTGTCAGAGTTCGTTGAGGATACGTGTGCGCACGCGCTGGTATTCGTCATCGGTGATCAGACCTCGGTCACGCAATCCCTCGAGACGACGCAGCCGGCGTGCCATGATTTCCTCGGGCGTCTCGTAATCGACGGTGCCGGTGGCCGGTGCGGTGAAGCGGCCTGAAGGGGCGACGACCGGCGCTGAGGACGCCGGCCCCGTGGTCGTCTGGTTGCGGTATTGGGGTCCGCAGTTCAAGTCGATGGCGATATCGTTGTAGAGCATGGGGTCGTTGACTTCGGCCTTGTAGGTCTCGCAGCCGGGTTTTTCGATGGTGATGGTGCCCTTGTACTGATAGACCATGCCCACGTCCTTGCCGGGCACAAAGCCACTGTCCCAGGCGAGACTGGGTTTGACGGTCAGCGGGGTGGTGCCGAGCAGCTTGTCGTTGGCGTAAACGCTGGCACCGGGAGGGTTGGTGGTGATCTGGATGGTGTCGTTGCTGCCGACGGATGGAATCGAGGGTAGCGAGTCGCAACCGCTGAGCAGTGAGTACGCCGCCAGGGCGATTCCGCCGATTAAGACCCGCTTGAGACGATTGATCACCGTTCTCCTCCTTACCTTATATTTATTCATGTTAGGGCCCGTGCCCGAGTCTGGCGCACTATACGCAATAGAAAAGAGTGGGAAAAGTCGGGCAACCGATTGATTTGTCGTTGGTGCGCCGGTAAGCTACGCCGCCTGATTTGTACGGAGATTGTCATGCGTCAGCCACTGGTTGCCGGTAACTGGAAGATG
>JANTHH010000197.1 GCA_024762485.1 Chromatiales bacterium | reverse complement strand
TTCTGCAGCATGAAGTGCATGTCCGCGATGCATTCGGCCTGGTCGAGGAAGTGGAACAGCAGCGGGGTGGAGACGTTGTAGGGCAGGTTGCCCACCAGCCGCAGCGGGCGCTCGTCGGTCTGCAGTGCGCAGAAATCGAACTTCAGGGCATCGCCCTGGTGGAGGATCAGCTCGCCGGCGCCGGCACATTTTGACCGCAGCGGTTCGAGCAGGTCCCGATCGAGTTCCACCGCCTCCAGCCGGCCGGCGGCGCGCAGCAGATGCAGGGTGAGCGCCCCCTGCCCGGGACCCACCTCCACCAAATGTTCGCCCGGTTGCGGGTCAATCGCGTGGACGATCTTCTGGATGATGTTCTGATCGTGCAGGAAATTCTGGCCGAAGCGTTTGCGGGCGCGGTGGGTCAAGGGGTTGTCCTGGTGTTTACGAATGAATTCAGACGATTATGAAGTAGTGGGATGGGAATGCCCACGGGGATCAGGCAGTTAGGTACTTGTGGGAAGAGAAGGTGGGTCGCTTCGATTTTCGCGGCGGTCGGGATCACTATTCCAACAACGCCACATGGTCTTGCCATCGGCGGGTAATCTGGGACACGTAGCAGCTTCGCAAGGATGCGATCATGTTGCCGTCGCCGGCTGGCAGGGAAGCCAGGCCGGGTGTTGGAGCGCCGCTGTATGTGCACCACCGTCCGGAGCGCACCCTCCTTTACCAGATCGTTGACGAATACTACCCGGCGTTCAAGCAGCACCTTGAGTCACAGGAGGCGTCTCTGCCGGGGTATGTCGAACAGGAGTTCGAGGATTACCTGAAGTGCGGTCGCCTTGAGCACGGCTTCCTGCGGGTGTGTTGCGGGAGTTGCCATGCCGAGCATCTGGTCGCGTTCAGCTGCAAACGGCGAGGTTTCTGTCCGAGCTGCGGTGCCAAGCGCATGGCCGAGAGCGCGGAGCTGCTGGTGGACGAGGTGTTTCCCGAGCAGCCAGTGCGCCAGTGGGTGCTGAGCGTCCCGTATCCGATGCGTTTCCTGTCCGCGAGCCGCCCAGCAATCATGGGCCGGGTCTTCGGCATCGATATCGCGACCTGTCCGGCCTGCGGTGGGGCCGTGCAGATCATTGCGTGTATCGAAGATCCCGTGGTGATCGAGAAGATCCTCACACACTTGTATGCCAAGACGGCAGAGCCCGAAGACCCGGGGCGGCGGCTGTGCCGGGCGCCGCCCCGGGCGAGTTTGTTCGACTGACCAATCCATGAGGAAATCATTCACGAGGCTGCATCAACCATTGACGCGGCGGGAATTCGCTCGCACTGTGGGACGGAAGGTGGCCAAAAATCGCGCTGTAGCGCGGTTTGGTTGCTGGGATTCAGGTCGAAATCCCCACCCACAGGCGGTCTCGGGGTCGGTGGGCGAGCTGAGGTTACATGGGAAAATCCAGAATTATTGGCTTTATGCGACCTATACTCCGAGATCGACAAGGCGCGGCATACTACGCAGATCGAAAAACTCCGTCAATCGACTTTGATCGCCCCCTGACTCACTCCTTTTTCCCCTCTTCCCGCCCCGTATTCAGTAGTCGCGGCGGGTGCAAAGTATCGGGGCATCGGCGATAATTCGCTGCCCGATTCGAAATCAGCCTGACATTGCCGCAATCTGCCTCTTCCGTTTCCCCGGCGTCGATTCGCTGGATCTTCCTGTTTCTCGGCTTGCTCATCGGCGGCCTGCTTGGCTGGCCGCTGCTGTCCGGTAACGAGCGCGGACAGGTCAACCTGCTGGCGGTGCTGATGCTGCTGGCGCTGTTGCCACTGCTGACCCTGTTGCTGTCACTGGCCGCACTGCTGCGCCGGCGCGACACAGGGATACGCCTGCTATGGCAAGCCCTTCCCCTGCCCGCCCGATGGAAGCAACAGCTGCACCGGTTGCGCGTCAGCGGCGAAAGTTTCTGGTGGCTGTTCTATGCTGGTCAATGGATGGGGGTGGGCTTCAGCCTCGGCAACCTGGGCGCTTTTGGCCTGCTGCTGCTGTTCACCGACCTGCATTTCGTATGGCGCAGCACCCTGCTCAACGCCGAACAGGTCCGGCCCTGGCTCGAAATCCTGGCGAGCCCCTGGCGCTTCTGGGAAGCGGCCCAGCCCTCGCTGCAACAATTGCAGGCCAGTCGCAACGAGCGCATTGGCTCTGGACTATCCGTCACCGGGCTTGGCGACTGGTGGCGCTTTCTGCTGGCCGCCCAGCTCTGCTATGCCCTGTTGCCACGTCTTGCGATGGCCTTCTGGGCCTCCCGCCACCTGCAGCTCAAGCGCCGGCACGGCACCGCCACTCAAACATCTTCCCGGGACGAGGCAAACAGCGATCTACCGCAACCGGTTCGAACCCTTCCTGATGACGCCGTCTGGTTCGACGCGGCCTGGCTGCCACCGGCCATCGCGAGCCGACTCCCCCAATCACCATGCGCTATCGATCAGCAGGATCTGCCCACAGACCGACCACTGATTGTCGTGGTTCGCGCCTGGGAGCCGCCGCTGGGCGAGCTCGCTGACCGACTGGAAGGACATCGGGGGCTGTTGCTGCCGCTTGACTGGGAAGGCGGCGAACTGCGGCCACCGCGACCGGCCCATCTCGACGAATGGCGCCGTTTTGCCGCCTCTCTCGATGGCTCCTCCAATAGCTGGGGCGTTCTGCAATGGAGTCCGAAAGATGATGGATAAAGAGAAATCGGCATCGACACCGGTATTCGCTGTTGTCGGCCACCCGAACAAGGGCAAGTCCTCCATCGTGGCCACCCTGGCACGGGATGATCGCCTCGCCATCTCGCCGCGATCCGGCACCACCACACGTTCCGAGAGCTGGTCCTATTGCAACAACGCCGGCTGCTACCGCCTAGTGGACACACCCGGTTTCCAACGGCCGAAAGCGGTTCTCGATTGGCTCAGGCAACGCGCCGGAAGCGCCGAGCGGCGCGCCGCCGCCGTGGCCGAGTTGGTCAACGACCCGCAATGCAGGGAACGCTTTCCCGACGAAACCGAGCTGTTGCGACCGATCGTCGCCGGCGCCGCCATTCTCTACGTGGTTGACGGTTCACGCCCCTACAGCCCCGAGTACGAGGCCGAGATGGAGATTCTGCGCTGGAGCGGCCAACCCAGCATGGGACTGATCAACCCGATCGAGGGAGACACCCACGTCGCCGACTGGGAACAGGCCTTGCAGCAGTATTTCCGCCTGGTGCGGGTGTTCGACCCCATGCAACCCCGGTTGCAGGCGCAGGCCGATCTGCTGTCCACCTTCGCCCACCTGCAACCGGAGTGGAGCGACAGCTTGCGGGCCATGGCCCGCGAGATCCGCGAGGAACCGCGGCAACGTCTGCACGAAGCCGCTCGTCGGCTTGCCTTGTGGCTCGATCATGCTTGCAACCTCCAGGTCTGCGAAACCGTCATCGACAAGGCACTGATCGAACCGGCTCGACAAACCGTGCTGCGACGTTACGCCCGTCAGCTGGTCGAGGAGGAGCAGCAGGCCTTCGCTGAACTGCTCGAACTCTACGGTTATCACCGCAGCCCGCTGGAAAAGAGCGATCTGGATATCCCGGGCGACCTGATGGATCGCAGCGAATGGAAATTCTGGGGACTGGATCGGCGACAATTACTGGCTTCCGCCACCGGGGCCGGAGCCAGCGCCGGCGCAGTCATCGATGCCGGACTGCTGGGCCACAGCCTGATGGCCGGTGCCGTGATCGGCGGACTGGCCGGGCTGGGCAGCGCCTGGCTGGGCAGCGACAAGCTGGAGAACACCCGTCTCAGCGCCCTTGCGGGCAGCCGCTGGGGAGTCTGCGCTGGCCCTTCACGGGATCGTAACCTGCCCTTTGTTCTGATCGCCCGCTATGGCCATCTGTTACAGCAGCTGGAGCAGCGCACCCATGCCTGGCGCAGCCCGATCCGCTTGCATGCCGGCGACTGGAAGCAACCGCTGGAAGCCCTCGATGAAGGACAGCGCGAGGCCCTGATGCGCGCCTGTGATCGTCTTGCCCGGCAGAAGACGGTGGATGATCTGCCTGGTATCCTGCTGCCGCTGCTGGAAGTCTTCGCCCATCCAGAGGCGTGACCACGCTCAGACGCGACGCCAGCGGGTGCCCTCCGGGCCGTCCTCGAACTTATCGGCCTCGGCCAGTTGGTCGCGAATGGCATCGGCCCGGGCCCAGTCACGGTTCTGCTTGGCACTGCTGCGCTCGGCGACCAGCGCATCGATATCCGCGTCACTCATCGGCTTCTCTCCGATGGCGGACTTGAGGTATTCGGCCGGATCGGCCTGCAGCAACCCGATCACCTCACCGAGCTGACGCAACAATCCAGCCAGCGCCGGCGCCTCGGCACTGGACTCACCCTTGGCCGCGATTCAGATCGCGGGTCAGTTCGAACAGCACCGCAAGAGCATCGGCGGTATTAAAGTCGTCGCACAGCGCGGCCTTGAAACGATCGGGGAAACATGGGGCAGACGGAAAATAGGGGTCACCCATTAATGGTCTGCCCCCAGTTACCACTCATGGGAATCTCTCCACTTACAGTTCTGTATGGCTGAGAGGTTCTAGCAAATTTGGTTGGGAACAGCACTGGGAACACACTGGTGGCAATTCAGTTCGTATCGCAGCCGACGCTACTTGGCCGCGATCCTCTTCACTCATTGGCATTGACATCTGTTGCAGGCGGGATATCCCAGACAATCATGCGATCGCCCAACGGGATCGACTCATCCCCGTTCACACCTAACGAAGTGGCAAGCCTCCACTATCATAGACATCTGGCAGCGTTAAACTAACGCAAACCAGAAGGTGAGGATATGAGTGGGAAACGCTACCCGGAAGAATTCAAGATCGAGGCG
>JANTHH010000196.1 GCA_024762485.1 Chromatiales bacterium | reverse complement strand
CAGACATCCTCACCCTGCTTTCGGAACACAGCGCGGCATCGCCTCTGGTGCGCACCCTGGCCGGCAGAGAGCAGCGTATCAGTGCGATGGACGATGCCGACGCACTGGTCACCGCGATCGACACACTGCATCCCCGCCTGATCATCGCGGATCAGGAGCGACTGGGCGAGATCGAGGCGGTTCAGCCGGCGCTGGATGAGGTGCGCAACCGCCAGACCAACCGCCCTTCGTTGGTCTTCGTCAGCGACGACAACGACCTGCAGACCCGGGTACGCGCACTGCGGCTCGGAGGCGACGCCTTCTTCGTCACCCCGCTCGACCTTCCGGAGGTGACCGAACGGGTACTCGAACTCTCCTCCCCCTGCCGCAATGAGACCTGCCGCATCCTGGTGGTGGAGGATGACCCCGCCCAGGCCGAATTTGCCGCCTCCATCCTCCGCAAGGCGCGCATGGAGGTGCAGGTGGTGACCGATCCGCTGCAGGTGATGGAGCAGCTGTACAGTTTCCGCCCTGATCTGATCCTGATGGATATCTATCTGCCGGAGGTCAACGGCATCGAGCTGACGGCCATCATCCGCGACGAGAAGGACTTCGTCACCACGCCCATCCTGTTCCTCTCGGGTGAGCAGAGCAGCGACAAACAGATCGACGCGCTGAGCGTGGGCGGCGACGATTTCATCACCAAGCCCATACGGCCGAAACACCTGCTGCGGGTGATCAACCACCGTATCCGCCGCCTCAAGACCCTCAGTACCGCCATCGGCGGTCAGGGTGGTCGCAAGCCGACCGGCCTGCTGGACAGGAATGCCTTCACCGCCCGTATCGGCAAGTGGCTGCAGGCACCTCAGGCCGACGAGGCCGCCGCCGTGATGCACCTCATCCCCGACCAGTACGAGACGCTGCGCGAACGCCATGGCATCAGCGCCATGGACGCGCTGATGAACGAACTGCTGGATCTCGTCGCCGCCACCGTCGGGCCACATGACCTGCTGTGCCGGTTCGACGACCACAGCATCACCCTGCTGGCCCGCCGCCCAGATCTGCAGGCCCTCGAGGCACTCGCCGACAGCCTGCGTTCAGCCGTGGCAAACGGTCATATCACCCTCGATGGGGACGAGGTCCCGATCACCCTCAGTATCGGGCTCTGCCCGGTCCAGGGTGACGCGGACGAGGCCCCGAGCCTGCTACGGCGGGCACGCCGCAGTGCGATGGCCGCACAGCAGGCGGGAGGTGATCAATGTCATGTCTACCAGCCGCCGCCAGCAGCCCCTGAACTGCCGACAGGACCCGACATCGGCAAGGCACTCGCCGAGAACGCATTCACGGTCCTCTACCAGCCACTGCTCGACCTGCAGGGTGGGGGCAGGCACAACTACGAGGTGGTGCTGCAGCTGGCCGACGGGGACGGCGATCTCCTGCCCACCCGCCATGTGCGCGAACTCGCAGCCCGCGCCGGGCATCTGGCGGATGTCGATCGCTGGCTGCTCGGACATGCGCTCGGCATACTGCAGACCGGGACCTCCGATGAACAGCCGCTGCGACTGTTCGTCCCGCTCAGCACCCTCCCGGATGAAACCATGCTGGACTGGCTGCAGGCTCAGATCGGGGAGCGTGGGATCAAGGCCTCCGATCTGGTGCTGGACCTGCCGCTGCCTGCCGTATCCCGGGAGATCGAGGCCGCCAGAAAGGCTGCGTCCCGTCTCTACAAGATGGGTGTCGGGCTCAGCCTGTCCCGTTTCTCTGAAAAGCCGGCGGCCTTCAAGGTCCAGAAGGCGCTGCGTGCCCGCTACATCCGCGTCGCCACCCGGTTGCTGAAGGCGGATCGCGAGACCATCAGCCATATCATTCACGAGGCCCACGAGCAGTCTGCAAAGGTCATCGTCGCCAACGTGGACGACCCACGCAGCATCGACCTCCACTGGTCTTCGGGCGCGGACTATCTGCAGGGTGATTTCATCCAGCAGCCGCTGGAGACCATGGACTACGACTTTTCACAGGTGGTGATCTAGTACACCCGCAACGCGGCGTTGCGGCCCGTTCAACTGCCGGCAGATGCGCGCTTGTGGGTCGGCCAGGCCTGGATCACGGCGTTGACCAGGGTCGCCAGCGGGATCGCGAAGAACACGCCCCAGAAACCCCACAGGCCGCCGAACACCAGAATGGCGACGATGATGGCCACCGGGTGCAGATTGACCACCTCGGAGAACAACAGGGGCACCAGGACGTTGCCGTCGAGGGCCTGGATGACCAGGTAGGCGACGCTCAGCCAGGCGAGATCCGGCCCCCAACCCCACTGGAACCAGGCCACGATGACCACCGGGAAGGTGACCACCGTGGCACCAATGTAGGGGATGATGACCGACAATCCCACCAGCACCGACAGCAGCATGGCGTATTGCAGGCCGAACAGGCTGAAGGTGGCGAAACTGGCCGCCCAGACGATGACGATCTCCCAGAACTTTCCACGCACGTAGTTGGCGATCTGACGGTCCACCTCCTGCCAGACCTGCCGCGCCAGGCTGCGCTCCTCGGGGAGGAAGCGGGTGAACCAGGCAAGCAGCTGCTGCTTGTCCTTGAGGAAGAAGAACACCAGCAGCGGCATCAGCACCAGGTAAACCAGCAGGGTGATGAGCCCCAGGACCGAGGCCAGTGAGAGTGACAGCACACGCTGCCCCAGCGCTCCCAGCTCCGAGCGGAGTGAGCCGATCAGCTGCTGCACCTGCTCCGGCGTGATGATCTCCGGATAGCGCTCGGGCAGCGCCATCAGCTCCTGCTGTCCCTGTGCCACCATGTTCGGCAGTTGCTGGACCAGCTGGGAGACCTGTCGTGACAACTGGGGCAGGATGCCGAACAGGATCAGCACCAGCACCACCATGAACAGCACGAACACGACCACCACCGCGAACAGCCGCGGTACGCCACGCCGCTCGAGTAGCGCCACCAGACCCTCGAGCAGGTAGGCGATGACCAGGCTGGCCAGTACCGGCGCGAGCATGTCGCCCATGAACATCACCACGCCAAAACAGATGGCCAGCAGCAGCGTGAGGAACACCACCTGCGGGTCGGAGAATGTGCGTTTGAACCAGGCGATGATCGGATGCATGACTCAGGCCCCGTCCTGCACGTCGGAGACCAGTCGCTGGTAGGCGGACTCGAACAGCTGTTCGAGCTCGTCTATCACCTCGGCTGCCGGTCGGCCCTGCATCACATGCTCGCCCACCAGCGCGGCTGAATCGTGCAACAGCGTCTCCTTGTCGATCATGTAATAGGTATCGGAGAGCCGCCGGATGGCCCCGATCACGGTCTCGTCGTCCGGCCGCGGGATGACCTTCGGCACGGCGGGCGTGGCCGGCGCCTCCGTGGAGGCCGTGCCGCGGCTGAGCAGAAACTCGGCAAATGCCAGCAGGCTCTCCTGATCCTTCTCGGCCAGCTTGCCGAACACCGCCAGCAGGCGCCGCTGTTTTTTACTCAGGCCGGCACCGGGCAGCTGCAGCTCAGCTGGCAAGATCATCGGCGTGCTCGACACAGTAGTTGCGGGCGAACTCCAGCAGCTCCTCCATCACCCGCAGGCGGAATTTCTGCTTCTGGTGGACGAAGGAGAAGGGGCGCTCCAGCCCGGGTTCGAGTTCGATGGCCACCAAAGTGCCCAGCTTCAGCTCCTTCTGGATGGTCGCCAGCGACACCACCGAGATCCCCATGCCAGCCTCGACCGCGCCCTTCACCGCTTCCGGGCTGCCCAGCTCCATCACCACATTGAGTGCCTCGCAGCCGGAGTCCTTCATGTACTCGGCGATCACCTCGCGGGTGCCCGAACCCTCTTCGCGGCAGATGAACGGGTAGCTCAACAGCTCGCTGAGCGGCAGGGAGGACTCCCCTGCCTTGGGGTGCATCGGAGACACGATGGCCACCAGTTTGTCCCGGCGGCACTGATCCACCACCAGGTTCTTGTTGCTGACCGGTGCCTCGACGACGCCCAGATCAATGGTGTTGTTCTCCACCATGTGGACGATGCCGTCGGTGTTCGAGACCTTGAGATGGATGCTCACATCCGGGTACTGGGAACGGAAATCGCCAAGCAGCGCCGGCAACATGTACTCGGCAATGGTGGTGCTGGCACCGATGGTCAGCGAACCGCTGATCTCACCGGTCATCTCGCGCACCGCATTTTCCATCTCGCCGTAGAGTTCGAAGATCTTGTCAGAATAGAAAAACACCTTGCTGCCGGCTTCGGTAAGGCTGATGCGGTTGTGCGTGCGATCAAACAAGCGGGTGTTGAAGTATTCCTCGAGCTGCCTGACCTGAAAGGTCACCGCCGGCTGCGTCATGTGCAGGGATTCGGCCGCCTTGGTGAAGCTGAGCAGTCGTGCGACTGTATGAAACACCTGCAATCGTCGGTCAGCCATACCTGGTACTCCCCTCTCAGCAATAAACTTTATTTATTATGTATGCGCCGCATTCTAATACACATGCCCGCCTGGGGCATGCCCTTCTCCCATCAGCCAGCAACCCCTCGTGACAACTTGTTTACCCTCGCCAGCGCATGGGGTACGGTCACGCAATAAAAAAACCGGGCAATAACCACTCGGGCCATATCCAACACAAAGGAGTGCTGAATGATCAAAAGAATTCACTGCTGTCGTCTCGGTCCGCTCACGGCGGCTCTGCTGCTTGCCCAGGGCACCGCCACCGCCGGCGGTTTTGCGGTACCTGAGGCCTCGCCCACCGGTATCGGTGCCTCCAATGCCTTGGTGGCCGACCACACGGAATTCGGCGCCATCCCCTATAACGCCGCCGTCGCCGCCTTTCAGAAAGAGAACATCCTTGGCGGCGGCGGCCTCCTCATCGCCCCCAGCCTCAGCGTGACCACCGCCAGCGGCGAGCATGACAGCCAGGGCCGCGACATCCTGCTGGCTCCCAGCCTGTTCGGCAGCTACCACATCAACGATGACTTCAG
>JANTHH010000195.1 GCA_024762485.1 Chromatiales bacterium | reverse complement strand
TCCTTCTGGGTGATCGCCTCCATGCTGATGCCGGCCTCGCCGAGGATGCCGGCCACCTTGGCCATCACCCCGGGCTTGTCGGCGGCCGACAGACGCAGATAGTAGGCGGTCTCGATCTCGCCCATACCGAGCACCGGCTGGTCGGACAGCTCGCCCGGTTGAAAGGCCAGGTGCGGCACCCGGTTCTCCGGGTCGCTGGTGAGCACCCGGGCCACGTCGATCACATCGGCCACCACCGCAGAGGCGGTGGGCAGCGAACCGGCACCGGCACCGTAATAAAGGGTGGGACCGACCGCGTCGCCCTTCACCAGCACCGCGTTCATCACGCCGTCGACGTTGGCGATCAGGCGCCGCTCGGGAATCAGTGTCGGGTGCACGCGCATCTCCACACCCTGATCGGTCCTGCGGGTCACACCCAGATGCTTGATGCGATAGCCCAGCTCCTCTGCATAGGTGACATCCTGGGGCTCGATCCGGCTGATGCCCTCGGTGAAGCACTTGTCGAACTGCAGTGGTATGCCGAAGGCCAGCGAGCCGAGGATGGTCAGCTTGTGGGCGGCGTCGATGCCCTCGACGTCGAAGGTGGGATCCGCCTCGGCGTAACCCAGCGCCTGCGCCTCGGCCAGCACGTCGGCGAAGTCGCGGCCCTTGTCCTTCATCTCGGTGAGGATGAAGTTGCCGGTGCCGTTGATGATGCCGGCGATCCACTCGATGTGGTTGGCGGCCAGGCCCTCGCGCAGCGCCTTGATGATGGGAATGCCACCCGCCACTGCCGCCTCGAAGGCCACCGTCACGCCCTTGGCCTGGGCGGCGGAGAAGATTTCGTTGCCGTGCAGGGCGATCAGCGCCTTGTTGGCGGTGACCACGTGCTTGCCGTTCTCGATGGCCTTCAAGACCAATTCCCGCGCCGGCGAGTAGCCGCCGATCAGCTCGACGACGATGTCCACCTCGGGGTTCTCCACCACTGCGAAGGCATCGTCGCACACCTCGACCGCGTCGAGACCATCGAGCCCGGCCGGATCATAGGACTTGGCCGCCGCGTGGGAGACCACGATGTCGCGCCCGACCCGGCGTGCGATCTCCTGCGCGTTGCGAACCAGCACATTGAGGGTGCCGCCACCGACCGTACCCAGACCCAACAGACCTACCTTCACCGGTTTCAATGCACTATCTCCTGGAATTCATTTTCTGAGGCGTGAATCAGCTGGCGACCTGCAGCAGGCCGTCCTTGCGGAACATGTCGCGGATGCCGCGTACCGCCTGGCGGGTGCGATGCTCGTTCTCGATCAGGCCGAAGCGCACATGATCGTCGCCGTATTCACCGAAACCGACGCCGGGCGACACCGCCACCTTGGCATCCGCCAGTAGTTTCTTGCTGAACTCGAGTGAGCCCAACTCGCGATAGGGCTCGGGGATGGGGGCCCAGACGAACATGGTGGCCTTGGGTCGCTCCACCTCCCAGCCGATGTTGTTGAGGCCGTCGCACAGCACGTTGCGCCGGCTCTCGTACATGGCGCGGATCTCCTCGACACAGTCCTGGGGACCCTCCAGCGCAGCGATGGCCGCCACCTGGATCGGCGTGAACATGCCGTAGTCGAGGTAGGACTTGATGCGCGCCAGGGCGGCCACCAGGGTCTTGTTGCCGAGCATGAAGCCGACCCGCCAGCCGGGCATGTTGTAGCTCTTGGACAGCGAATAGAACTCCACCGCGATATCCTCGGCACCTGGCACCTGCAGAATCGACGGCGCCTTGTAGCCATCGAACACGATGTCGGCATAGGCCATGTCGTGGATCACCCAGATGTTGTGCTCCTTGGCAATGGCCACCACGCGCTCGAAGAACTCCAGTTCCACGCACTGGGTGGTGGGATTGCCGGGGAAGTTGATCACCAGCATCTTCGGTCGCGGCCAGGATTCGAGGATCGCCTTCTCCATGGCCTCGAAGAAATCCACATCGGGGCGCATCGGCACGTGGCGCACATCGGCACCGGCGATGATGAAGCCGTAGGGGTGTATCGGGTACGCCGGGTTCGGCACCAGCACCGAGTCGCCGGGTCCGACCGTGGCCAGTGCCAGGTGAGCCAGTCCCTCCTTGGAGCCGATGGTGACGATGGCCTGGGTCTCGGGATCGAGCTCGACGCCGAAGTTTTCCTTGTAGCGGTTGCAGATCGCACGCCGCAGCCGCGGCACACCCCGCGACATGGAATAGCGGTGGGTATCCGGGCGCTGGGCCGCCTCGCACAACTTGTCGACGATATGCTGCGGCGTCGGCTGATCCGGATTGCCCATGCCGAAATCGATGATGTCCTCGCCCCGCGCCCGCGCCGCCGCCTTGAGTTCGTTGACGATGGCGAACACATAGGGCGGCAAGCGATTGATTCTGCGGAACTCTTCCATCTCGGGGGTGGACACGGGCGACCTCTGGACAGCGCTGGGCGGCGAAAAGAAGACGCCTAAGCTACCTGAGCAGCCCACTAAATTCAATGAAATGAACTGATTACATCCGCATTCTCCATGCCGGCAGACTGCCTCCCGATTCCCTTTCGACAGGCATGGTTCAGACATGGATGGGGTATGATCAGCGCATGAAATTCGTCCTCGACCAACCCGACGGCCGCTATGACATCCGCGGTTACGAACCCGGCGGCATCGTCATCGGCAACGAGACCTACCGTCGCCCCCTGCTGTTGACGGCCGACAGCATCCGGCCCGACTGGTCACCGGCCGACATCAGCCAACTCACCAGCGGGCACCTGCAAGAGATCTGCGCACTGAAACCGGCGCTGGTGATCATCGGCAGCGGTGAACGCCAGGTGTTCCCCGACCCCCGGGTGTTCATCCCCTTCATGGACGCCCATATCGGCTATGAGGTGATGGACACCCCCGCCGCATGTCGTACCTACAACGTGTTGCTGTCGGAGGGCCGCAAGGTGCTCGCCGCCCTGTTCGTCTGAAAAACCACCACTGGCAGGCCCGCCGCCCCACGGGTGATAGCCCTGTTGCCCGAGCGGATTACGGCTTTGTTGCCGACGCGCCCACCGTGCTATCTTGCGCCGTCCTGGCAACGCTGGAGAGTCCTCACATGCCTTATTTCGTATTCCACATCACCCACAATCCCGAGACCAACAGCAAGGAACTCAAGCACCTCGAGACCTTCACCGACTACAAGACAGCACGCACATTTGCCCGCAACGGCCGTGCCGAGATGGTGAGCAACAGCAACGAAGACGTGCGCCTGATCTTTGCCAAGAACCAGGTGGAGGCGGAAAAGCTGATGAGCGCACCGCGCGACGAGCGGGTGATCGGCGAAGACTGACCCTTCAGAGCCGCGCCAGCCACAGCCGCAGACGCAATCCGGGTCCCGTGCTGTAACCCACGGTTGCGTAGGCTATCCTGCCATCGGGATCGATGATGAAGCTGGCGGGCACCCCCTGTACGCCCCAGGCGCGACCCAGCGTCCCCTCCTCATCCGGTATCACCGGGAAGTCGAGGTCATGCTGCTGCAGGTAGCTGCGCAGCTCGGCCGCCGTCCCCGAGGTGGTGGCGACGGTGACCACCGGATAATCTGCAGCCAGCGCATCGATGCTGTCCTCCTCCAGCCGGCAGATGGGACACCAGGTGGCCCAGAAGTGCACCAGCACCGGCTCACCGCGCAGGTCCGCCAGCGAAACCGGCCGGCCATCGATCAGGGTGCCCTGTAACGCGGGCGCCATGCCGCTGACGACGCCGTACGATTGCCACCACTGCACACCCGCGATCAGCACCGCCACCAGCAACAGCTCCAGTGACCAGCGCCGCAGGCGCCGACGCCAGCCCGGGGACCCGCCAGCGTCGTCCGTCTTGCTCATGGGAGGGTCATGCGGCCGGGAGCCGCCTCAGGGGTTCTGCGCCAGACTGGCGCCAAGATCCGACCCGGCCTTGTCCTGCTCGAGAAAGGCCAGCACCTTGCGAACATAGTTCCGGGTCTCTGGATAGGGGGGAATCTGCCGGCCGTATTTGATGACGGCGTTCTCGCCTGCGTTGTAGGCCGCCAGGGCCAGCGACAGGTCATTACCGAACAGGCCCAGCAGATATCCCAGGTAGCGAGCGCCACCGGTGAGGTTCTGCTGCGGATCGACCGAATCGCGCACACCGTAACGGCGGGCAGTGGCCGGCATCAGTTGCATCAGGCCGACGGCCCCCTTGTGCGAGACGGCCTTGTGATCGTACGCCGACTCGACTCGCACCACCGCATGCAGCAACTCGGGGCTCAACTGCTGCTCCCGCGCCGCCTGTTCGATCAGTGGGGAAAGCCGCTCACGACGGGCCATCATCTCACGCAGACTGACACCCGCCGACGGCTTTCTCGCCGCAGGCATGCGGTATCGCTTCACCAGCCGATAGTCGTCATCGAGTGGCTGGTCGGTAAGGTAGGTGCGGCCTTCGGCATCCTGATAGCGATAGATATCGGCTACAGCGGTGGTCGCTACCACGCTGCCCAGCACCAATACCCAACCACTGATGTGCAAACCCCGCACCCTGCCCCTCCTGCAACCGTTTCGATGGATTCTATGTCCTTAGCGGCACAAAAGCATTTTTCTCGAACCCTGGCGTGAACCGGACCGTGATTTCAGGCTTCTTCCGCCAGCCTGCGCCAGACCAAAAGGCGATTATTCACCGGCATCTCCAGATCCTCCTCCAGCACCATCCCGGCGCGCCCGGCCAGTTCCAGCAGCCAGTCCATGTCCTTGATGCCGCTGTGCGGGTCACGTTGCCTGAGCCACTGGTCGAAACGGGCATTGCTGTCGCTGCTGTAACGGCCGCCATAGTTGAAGGGGCCATAGATGAAGAACCGCCCGCCCGGATCGAGTACGCGACCCACCCCGGCAAACAGTGCCGCAACCCCCCTGCCGCCCATGATGTGCACGGTATTGGCGGTATAGACCGCATCGAAGCCGCTCTCCGGCCACGCCGTGGGGTCCGTGACATC
>JANTHH010000194.1 GCA_024762485.1 Chromatiales bacterium | reverse complement strand
CCGCCGGCAGCAGCCAGGCTGCCGATGATCCCGGCATGCAGCAGCTGGTCGACGAACTGCGCCAGCTGAGCGAAAAATCACGCCGCGAGCGCGCCGCCGACCGCTGGCTGCAACAGGCGCTGGAGGATCTGGTGGCTCGCTATGACTGGCCGTGGCGGCACGAACTGGTCTTCGATGATTTCAGCGACGGTGATTACACGCGCAATCCCCGCTGGGAGGTACGCGCCGGGCGCTTCTGGGTCGTGCCCGACCGTGGCCTGCGTTCGCGTGCGGAGGTCAGCGCCAGCCCTGCAGGGGAGGGGGCGCAGCGGGAGAAGCCACGCATCGGGCAGATCATCATCGGCGCCCTGCTCGAAGAGGCGCTGAGGGACGACAAGGGATCACCCGCCGCAACACAGGAAATCCCTGGCGAGCCGGCGGAGATCCTGCTGCGCCAGGCCATCAGCAATGCCTTCGCCATCAGCACCGAGTTCAGCCTCGAGACCCCGGATGGCCCCGGCCGCTTCGCCCTTTCACTGCTGCAATCCGGTGCCACCCAGTACGGTTACCGACTGCGGGTACAGACCGGGTCGCAGGGCTTCATCGAGCTGGAGCGCATCCGCGGTGGCCGCAGCGCGGTGGTGGACTCGGCGCCATTGAAGCGCGATATCGGTGACGGCGCCCTGCACCAGCTCGGCTGGCGGCAGCGTCCCGATGGCCAGGTGGTGGTCGAGCTGGACGGCGAACCCCTCTTCAAGGTGCGCGACAAGGCCTTTAGAGACCCTTACCAGGAACTCATTCTCAGCCATTGGTCGGGTGACCTGACCCTGCGCTCGCTACGCGTGGACGGCACACCCTGAACTCCAGGCGACGACAACCGTACAGGAACCCCATGGACACCCCAGACGCGACCGAGACAGATCCCCGCAGCACCGTCGCCCAGCAACAGCCCCTGCTGCAACGGCTGCTGGCGGAAGCAGCAACCATACTGCTGGGCAAGGACACGGCCATCCGCCAGTCGGTGGCCTGCCTGCTGGCCGGTGGACACCTCCTGATCGAGGACATACCCGGTGTCGGCAAGACCACGCTGGCCCACCTGCTGGCGAGGCTGTTCGGGCTCGACTATCAGCGTATCCAGTTCACCAGCGACCTGCTGCCCGCCGACATCATCGGCGCGTCGATCTACGACAGGGAGGAGGGCAGGTTTCACTTCAATCACGGACCGGTGTTCGCCAACCTGGTGCTGGCGGACGAGATCAACCGCGCCACGCCGAAGGCGCAGAGCGCGTTGCTGGAGGCCATGGAGGAGCACCAGGTGACGGTGGACGGCGAGATTCACCCGCTTCCCCAGCCCTTTTTTGTCATCGCCACGCAGAACCCGGCCCAGCAGATCGGCACCTTCCCGCTACCCGAGTCCCAGCTGGACCGCTTCCTGATGCGCATCGGCCTCGGTTACCCCGATCCCGTTGCCGAGCGTCAGCTGCTGGCTGGCGAGGACCGGCGTGAATTGCTCGACCGTCTGTTGCCGGTGATGGGTCCCGAGCAGCTGCTGGCGATCCGTCAGCAGCTGCGGGTGATTCATGTCGCCCCGGCGTTGCTCGACTATGTGCAGGCGCTGCTGGCGGCCTCGCGCGAGTCGGGTCACGGTGGCCAGGGACTGTCGCCCCGCGCCGGCCTCGGCCTGGTGCGCGCCGCTCGCGCCTGGGCACTGCTCGATGGCCGTCTCAGCGTGATCCCCGAGGACGTGCAGGCGGTGTGGCCGGTGGTCGCCGCCCATCGTCTGGCCATCAGCAGCCAGCTTGACACCGGCCTGGCACTGGCCGAGCGCCTGCTGGCCGAGGTGGCCATCCCGTGACGCGGCCGTTGGAGCACGGGCTGCCGGGCGGGAAGGATCTCTCCTGTTGGTCGAGATGACAAGTTGCTGGGTGGGACACCCATGGCTATCGGAAACCCCGATACACACCCCAAAACATCCTCGTCATTCCAACGAGCGCCAACAGCCCTGGCATCGCAACGTGCACCAGAATAGTTGTCATTTCGACGGGCAGCGCGAAGAGAAAATCCTGACCCCGCCGCATCCGAGCTGGCCTCATCCTGTCCCCGCCCCATGTTCGGCCTGAAGCGTCCCAGCCTGATCCACTTTGCCCGCATCCACCGCCCCGATGAGCGTGGCCGGGTGGCCATCGACAAGCGCAATGTCTACATCCTCCCCACCCGCTACGGGCTGATGTTCGCCGTGTTGATCGGACTGGTACTGATCGGCGCCATCAACTACGCCAACAACCCCGCCTTTCTGCTCGCCTTCCTGATGTGCGGCATCGGTGCCGCGGCCATCCTGCAGACCTGGCGTAACCTCACCGGGCTGCAACTGCACCTGCTCGGCAGTGACCCGGTCTTCTGCGGCGAGACGGCAAACTTTCGACTCCGCCTGAGTAATGATCGGGCCCAGGCCAGACCGGCACTGCAGTTCGATCTCGACGATGCCGAGCCCTGCCTGCTCGACCTGCCGGCGAGCGGCCGGCGCGACTGCACCCTGGCGTTGGCGACCCGCCGGCGCGGTCGACTGGCTGTCGGCCGGCTGGTGATCTCAACCCGCTACCCACTGGGCCTGCTGCGTGCCTGGTGCTATGTGGACAGCGACCAGCAGACCCTGGTCTACCCGCGTCCCGCCGGCCCCTGGCAGCCACCCGCACTGGCCGATGAACAGGGCAGGGAGCAGGGTGATCGGGGCGAGGGCACGGACGACTTCCGTGGCCTGCGCGACTACCGCCCGGGCGATCCGCCCCGCCACATCGACTGGAAGAGCCTGGCCGGCGAGCGCGGCCTGCTGACCAAGCAGTTCGGCGGCGAAGCCGCATCCCACCTGTGGCTGGACTGGCTGCACACACCCGGTCGCGACCTGGAAGACCGGCTCAGCCACCTGTGCCGTGCCGTGCTCGACGCCGAGCAGCAGCACCAGCCCTACGGCCTGCGCCTGCCGGGCAGCGAGATCCCCCCCGCACTCGGCCCGGCACAGCGCGCACGTTGTCTGCGCGCACTGGCACTGTTCGGGGAGACACCATGAGGGATGCATTGAAGGCCCTGCCGATACCACCGGTGGTGCGTGCCGGCCTGTTGCTCAGCCTGGCGCTGGCGGTGGCGCCCCACTTGTGGCACCTGGACCCCTGGATCACCGGGTTCTTCTACGCCATGGCAGGGATCTACGGGTTGTCGCTGCGCCAACCCAAGGCACTGCCCGGACGCTTCCTGTTGTTTTTGCTGCTGCTGGCAGGCCTGGTCGACGTGGTGATGCACGGCGGCGGGCTGGACGGACGTGCCTCGGGTACCTCGCTGCTGACGGTGATGCTCGGGCTCAAGCTGCTGGAGACCCGCACCCGGCGGGATGTCTACGTCACCCTGTTTCTCGGCTATTTCACCGTTGCCACCCAGTTCCTGTTCGAGCAGGGGCTGGGGCTGAGCCTCTATCTGGCGCTGGTGGTGCTGGGTCTGACCTCGGTGCTCAATGCCTTGCACCGGGTGGAGCCGCAACCGCTGTGGGGGCAACCACTGCGTGACTCCGGGCTGCTGCTGCTCGCCTCGCTACCCTTGATGGTGATCCTGTTCGTGCTGTTCCCGCGCCTCGGCGGACCGCTGTGGCAGTTGGCCGCACCACCCAGCAGCGCGGTCACCGGGTTGAGCGACCGGCTGCAACTGGGCGGCATCAGCCAGCTCAGCCAGTCACGCGCGCTGGCTTTCCGCGTGCGTTTCGACCAGACGCCACCGCCACCCGGACAACGCTACTGGCGGGGCCCGGTGCTGTGGCAGACCGACGGCCGCGCGTGGCTGCCTGCTGCCGACCTGCCCATCGGTCCGCCCCGTTACCAGCCGCTGGGCGAAGCGGTTGGCTATGAGGTCACCCTGGAACCCAGTCAGCGCCACTGGCTGTTCGCCCTTGACCTGCCCGCCGAGGTCCCAGCCGATGCAGCCATCGGGCGTGATTTCCAGATCCAGGCCAGTCAACCGGTGGTCAAGCGACGTTCGTACCACCTGCGCTCTTATCCGGAGTACCGGGTGCTCGACCTCAGTGAACGGGAGCGCCGCCTGGCCCTGGCCTATCCGGAACATTCGGTGACCCCACGCATGCACGCACTGCTGTCGGAATGGCGGCAACGGGACCCGGGTGCTGCCGGCATGGTCGACCAGGCCCTGCTGTATTTTCGCCAGCAACCCTTCGTCTACACCCTTTCGCCACCTGCACTGGGCAGCAACCCGGTGGATGCCTTCCTGTTCGACACCCGGCGCGGCTTCTGCGAACACTACGCCAGCAGTTTTACCCTGCTGATGCGCGCTGCCGGCATCCCCAGTCGGGTGGTCACCGGCTACCAGGGGGGTGAGTGGAATCCGAGGGGAGACTATTTCGCCATCCGCCAGTCCGACGCCCATGCCTGGTCCGAGGTATGGATCGACAGCCTCGGCTGGGTCCGGGTGGACCCCACGGCGGCGGTGGCACCCCAACGCATCGAGCGGCCCATCGATCCCAACGTCGGCGAGGGGGCTCCGGTGGTCTTCGAGGCCGGCTCACCCGGCCTGCTGCAGGGACTGTGGCGCAACGGCCGCTGGTTGATCGACGATCTGGAGTTCAGCTGGCAGCACTGGGTGGTGAATTTCAGCCAGGACAACCAGCATCGGCTGCTGCAGGGGCTCGGGCTGGGCTTCCTGCAGGGCTACTGGCTGGGTATCGCCGCGGTGCTCGGTGGCGCACTCAGCCTGCTGCCGATCTGGTGGTTGCTGCGGCAGAAGGGCCTGCAGCAGGGCGATGAGCTGGCGCGAATCCATGGCCGCTTCCGGGACAAGCTGCGCAAGGCTGGGATGACGGTAGCCGACACCCTCGGGCCGCGGGATCTGGGCGAGGCGGCAGCACGCTGCTTTCCCCAGCAGGCCGACCAGCTGCGCCTGATCAGCCGGTTGTATGTCTCCCTGCGTTACGGACACGGCCCCGCCAGGGAGGACCGTAAAAGACTTC
>JANTHH010000193.1 GCA_024762485.1 Chromatiales bacterium | reverse complement strand
GCCGCCGGCATCCATCTGCTGCTGGCAACCCAGCGGCCGTCGGTGGATGTCATCACCGGTCTGATCAAGGCCAACATACCCACCCGCATCGCCTTCCAGGTGTCCTCGCGGGTGGACTCGCGCACCATCCTCGACCAGATGGGCGCGGAGAACCTGCTCGGCCACGGCGACATGCTGTTCCTGCCGCCCGGCGGCAGCATCCCGCAGCGCACCCACGGCGCCTTCGTCTCCGACGACGAGGTCCACCGCGTGGTCGAGCATCTCAAGCAGTCCGGGCAGCCGAACTACATCGACGAGATCACCGCGGAACCGACCGAGGCGATCCCGGGTCTATCCCCGGAGGCCTCAGGCGTTGAGACCGAGACCGAGGACCCGCTGTTCGATGAGGCGGTGAAGATCGTTACCGAGACCCGGCGTGGTTCCATCTCTGGCGTGCAGCGGCGCCTGAAGATCGGCTACAACCGGGCGGCACGCCTGATAGAGGAGATGGAGCGCATCGGCGTCGTCAGCTGTGCCGACAGCAAGGGCAACCGCGAGGTGCTGGCGCCACCGCCGGTGCAGGACTAGAGCAGGCAGGAACCGCATGAAACATATTCTGGCATTGGTACTGTGGCTGGGCCTGGCAGGGCTGGCCCAGGCCGGGCAGGGGCTCGATTCCCTGAACAAATTCCTCGATGGCCTGCAGAGCCTGCGGGCCGATTTCAGCCAGAGCGTACTCGACACCGAGCAGGCTCTGGCCGGCAACTACGAGGGGCGGCTCTATCTTCAGCGACCGGGCCGTTTCCGCTGGGACTATCTCCGTCCCTACCGGCAGATCATCATCGCCGACGGCGATGATGTCTGGGTGGTGGACGAAGATCTGGAACAGATCACCAGGCAATCGGAAGAAAGGGCGCTGCGCGGCACCCCGGCCCTGTTGCTGGTCTACGACCAGCCCATCGACACCCATTTCGAGGCGGTGGAGCTCGGCCGCCATCAGGGCATGGACTGGGTTGAGCTGATCCCGAAGGATCCCGAGGGGCAGTTCGACCGCATCCAGATGGCCTTCGCCGACGGTCAGCTCGACCGCATGGAGATGCGTGACCGCTACGGCCAGATCTCCCGCTTCCGATTCAGCAACCTGCTGCGCAACCCGACGCTCGACCCGTCATTGTTCGTTTACGAGGTGCCCGAGGGGAGCGACCTGTTCGTGCAGTGACGCCACCGGCAGTGCGCCGGTGGCCGACGTGATTCACTGTATGCGGAAGCGGGCGATCAACTCGTTGAGCTGCTCCGACAGCGCAAACAGCTCCTGGCTGGCGGTGGCTGTCTGGTTGATGCTGCTGGTACTCATCTCGGCTGCCTGGTTGATGGCCACCACCGACTGATTGATCTCCTCCGCCACCGAGCCCTGTTCTGCGGCCGCACCGGCGATCTGGGTATTCATGGTGTTGATGGTTGCCACCGCTTCGGCGATCGACTGCAACGAACTGCCGGCCTGTGCGGCACTGTCGACACTGGACTGGGCGCGACTGCGGCTCTCGGACATGGCCTTCACCGCGTTGCGGGCACCGGCCTGCAACTGGTCGATCATGGCCTCGATCTCCACGGTGGACTCGTGGGTGCGGCTCGCCAGGGTGCGCACCTCGTCGGCCACCACAGCGAAGCCACGACCCTGTTCGCCCGCGCGCGCCGCCTCGATGGCAGCGTTCAGCGCCAGCAGATTGGTCTGCTCGGCGATGCCCTTGATGACGTCCAGCACGGTGCCGATGTTATCGGAGTCGTTTTCCAGTTGCTGAATGACGCCGGCCGCACTTTCCACCTCGTCAGCCAGCTGGCCTATGGACTGCAGGGTGCCCTCGACCACCTGGCGACCCTGGGTGGCCTCCTGGTCGGCATTGCTGGCGGCAGCAGCGGCGTCACCTGCATGTTGGGCGACCTCCTGCACGGTGGCCGTCATCTCGTTCATGGCGGTGGCCACCTGTTCGGTCTGTGACAACTGCTGCTGCACGCTGCGGGTGGATTCGTCAGTGATCCCCGACATGTGCTGCGAGGCGGCGCCGAGACGGCCTGTGGCACTGGCGATCTCACCGATCACCTGCTGGATATTGGAAACGAAGGCATTGAAGGCGCGTGCGAGCTGACTGAACTCATCCTTGCCGGACTCGGGCAGGCGCTGGGTCAGGTCACCATCACCCTGGGAGATGTCGGTCAACGCGCTGATGGTGCGGTTGAGACTGTGCGAGATGTTGCGCACGATCAGCAGCGCAAGGATGCCGCCGACCAGGATGGCGAACAGGCCGAGTACGGCGCCCTGGGTGAAGGTCGACTGAACCGACGCGATCACCGTCTCCTTGGTGCTGCCGAAAGAATCACGGGCCTGTCCCATCAGTGTCTGCAGCTCCTTGCGGATGGGTCGCCAGCTCTTGTGTTCCTTGCCCACCAGCAACTCGCGCGCGGCATCCACCTCACCGGCATCGACCATGTTGATCACCTGGAGCTTCAGCTGGCTGTTTTCGCGCCACAGCTGTTCGACCTGATCGAGACTCTGTTGAGCGGCGGGATTGTCACGGCTGAGTTCACGTGCCTTGGCCAGTGCCTCGTCGAATCGTCCGATGGCCGCCCGGGTCACCTTCATCGGTGGCTTGAGTGCCGGCACGAAGACCTTGTTGCGTGTCGCCACGCTGGACAGCAGGCCGTCGCTGTACATGACCTGCAGGGCATCCAGGTAGGCCTGGTCATTGTCGATGAAGCGGACAAACTGGTCGCGCACCGAATGGATGCCACTCAGTGACAGGACCAGGGCGATCGTGATCAGACCGATTGAGGCCCCAATGGCTGTGATGATCCTGGTTGTGATCTTGAAATCGTTGAGTGACATCGCTTGCTCCCGCTTCTGACGGGGTGTTGCCTGCCCCGTTCGCTGGTTGATTGGTATCTCGGCAGGATGTCTTTGCTCGACATCCCGCCTGGGTGATCACCCCGTGGATCGGCCATCGACGGAATATATTTACCCTGAATTCCATGTGGCCAAGGGCCACGGCTCCAGGCCACCGGGTTATCATGGCCCGATGAATGGAGACGACCTGTTCAGTGACGTCGAGCTCGACGGCAAGCCGCTGGCCGACCGCATGCGCCCGCGCAATCTCGGCGAGTACATCGGCCAGCAGCATCTGCTGGGCGAGGGCAAGCCGCTGCGGGTGGCCATCGAGGCGGGACGCCTGCACTCGATGGTGTTCTGGGGGCCGCCGGGCACCGGCAAGACCACCCTGGCGCGGATGCTGGCACAGCGTGCGGAACATGCCTTCATCACCATCTCGGCGGTGCTTGCCGGGGTCAAGGACATCCGTCAGGCGGTGGAACAGGCCAGGGCCCATCGCCAGGCAACGGGTCACGGCACCGTGCTGTTCATCGACGAGGTGCACCGCTTCAACAAGGCGCAGCAGGATGCCTTTCTGCCCCATGTGGAGGACGGCACCCTGGTGTTCGTCGGCGCCACCACCGAAAACCCCTCTTTCGAGCTCAACAATGCCTTGCTCTCCCGTGCCCGGGTCTATGTGCTCAAGTCCCTCGGGGTCGATGACCTGGAACAGATCATTGAACAGGCGCTGACCGAGCCGGAACGGGGCCTGGGGCAGCACCGGCTGGACCTGCATGGCGATGACCGCCGCCTGATCGCCGAGGCCGCCGATGGCGATGCCCGGCGTGCCCTGAATCTGCTGGAGATCTGCGCCGATCTGAGCGACGACGGGCGCATCGCCCACGACACTGTGGTGGAGGTCACCGCCGGGCAGGTGCGTCGTTTCGACAAAGGCGGTGACCTGTTCTACGAGCAGATCTCGGCACTGCACAAATCGGTGCGTGGCTCCTCGCCGGACGGTGCACTCTATTGGCTGTGCCGCATGCTCGATGGCGGCTGCGATCCGCTCTACATCGCCCGCCGGGTGGTGCGCATGGCCTCGGAAGACATCGGCAATGCCGACCCCCGTGCACTGCAGCTTGCGCTCGATGCCTGGGATGCACAGGAGCGTCTCGGCAGTCCCGAGGGCGAGCTGGCGTTGGCCCAGGCGGTGGTCTATCTCGCCAGCGCGGCCAAGAGCAACGCGGTCTACACCGCCTTCAAGGCAGCGATGCAGGCGGCGCAGGAATCCGGCACCGCCGAGGTGCCGGTGCACCTGCGCAACGCGCCGACACGCCTGATGAAGGAACTGGGTTACGGCAAGGCCTACCGCTATGCACACGACGAGCCCGATGGTTATGCCGCGGGTGAGACCTATCTACCGGACGAACTGCTCGGCAGCCGCTTCTACCAGCCAGTGGATCGCGGGCTTGAGATCAGGATAAGGGAAAAGCTCGAGCAGCTGCGCAAGCTGGATGATGCCGCTCGTGAGGATATCTAGTCAGCCGGCCGGATTTATCCTGCTCATGTATTTCCAGGCAAGCACTTGCAGCGTTTAATACGCTGACAGGATTTGTTCTGTTTGGATTCAGTCATGCCAATGAAATGATCCGGATCCCGTCATGTCCGAGGAGATCCTGACCATGCCGACAAACCGTCGAGGATATAACCGTCGAGGATATATTTTTTGATGAGCGCGGATCAGTCCGCGGACGTACCAGAGGAGGTCGCAGCACGGGGACTTGGCTCCAGCGAGGCAGCAACCCGACAGAACCAATATGGTCTCAGAGATCGTCTATGCTCGGGTGGGCTGACAAAAACTGGAGTTACATGGCCGGGGTAAGGGAGGTGGTACGGTGAACGAAGTGGTCTCAAGGCATCCCCATTCCATACTTTGAGAATCCTCCGGGCAGACGTCCCGCGCAGCCTTGGCGGGCGAACAACCTGCCGTGGCTGAAGCGTCGCAGGTGCACGCACGCCCGACCAATCGAGAGCAACAATAATCCAAAGGAATACTTCGATGTCCCAGACCTACATACGCTTCTTCGACCAGATCGGTATCGACGATGTCCCTCTGGTGGGCGGCAAGAACGCCTCCCTCGGCG
>JANTHH010000192.1 GCA_024762485.1 Chromatiales bacterium | reverse complement strand
ATCCTGCGTTGGCTTGATTATGGGGGCTAGCCTGCTGAGCATCTTGCTGGCCGGCTGGGCCGGCAGTCTGCTGGTGGAGCAGCACCTGCGCCCACGACCGGCACTGTTGCGGCGACCGCTCGCGGCGCACCTGGTCCATGGTGGCCTCTACCTGGCTGTCTTCTGCCTGCTGCTGGCCATTTTGCAGCGGCCGCTGTTCAGTGCCCTGCTCGACATCGCACTGCTGCTGATCATGGTGCTGGTGAACAACGCCAAGTACCGGGCATTGCGTGAACCCTTCGTGTTCACTGACTTCACACTCTACAGCCAGGCCCTGCGGCATCCGCGCTTGTATCTGCCCTACCTCGGGCTGCCTGCGATGATTGCCATCCCCGTCGTCACCCTCGCCGTGTTCACCATCGGATTGCTGTTCGAGCCACCACTGACGGACGGGATCGGCCTCTGGCCTCTGCTGCTGTGGGTCTGTGGCGGCCTGCTGATGGCCGCCGGCATGTTGTGGGCCGGTGATCGTTGGCTGCCGCCACCGGCCGAGACGATCGTGGAAGACGTCTCCCGGCTCGGCCTGCTGGCAAGTCTCTGGCTGCATCACCGCTGCAGCCGGCACTGGCCGGTGCCGGACGCTGCCGACTTGCAGGCCTATCCGCCACCACCCGCCGATCACGGTGCCCAGGCACATGTCGTCGCGGTGCAGAGTGAATCCTTCTTCGACGCCCGGCGCCTGCACCCGGCAATCCGTGATGACATCCTCGCCCACTATGACGACATCGCCGATCAGGCACTGCTGCGCGGGCGGTTGCAGGTACCGGCCTGGGGTGCGAACACCATGCGCACCGAGTTTGCCTTCCTCTCCGGCATCGACAGCCGCGAACTGGGCCCGCATCGCTTCAATCCTTACCAGACCCTGCTCCACCAACCGGTGATCACCCTCGCCTCGCAACTGCGCGCACGTGGCTACCGGACGATCTGCATCCATCCCTACCCAGCTGATTTTTTCCAGCGCAACCGCGTCTACCCGCTGATGGGCTTCGACCAGTTCATCGATATCGCCGACTTCGGTGATGCCGAGCGGGCCGGCCCGTACATCAGCGATGCGGCCGTGACGGCAAAGATCGGGGAGATCCTGCGCACCGCGACCCAACCCACCTTCGTGTTCGCCATCACCATGGAGAATCACGGCCCGCTGCACCTGGAATCCGTCAACAGTGAAGAGGAACAGAGTTACTACCGCGCGGCCATCGGTGAGGGACTCGACGACCTGACGGTCTATCTGCGGCACCTGCGCAACGCCGACCGCATGCTCGCCTCGCTGCAGTCCCTGCTGCTTGAGTTGCCACGGCCGGGGCTGCTCTGTTTCTACGGTGATCACGTGCCAGGGATGCCGGCGGTATTCGAACGGCTCGATTACTATGAGGACGACACCGACTACCTGATCTGGTCAACGGCCAGACGCGGCAGCGGCGCACATCGGGATGCCGCCGCCCACCACCTGGCCGGATTCATCCTCCAAGCGCTGAAGGATCACGCAGATCCTTCAGCCGCCACAGGCGGCCACCACGGCGATTGAGGCGGGCGACGTCTGCGCGGCACGGCCACCCCTGGTAATCGCCCGCACCGCCCTGGGGCCGAGCGGCACCGGCAGCGTCATCCCGTGCCAGCCAGCGGGCCGCCAGCGCCGCCCCCTGCTGGAACAGCTCAAGATTGTTTGCCAGCAGGCTGTTGCCCGGGTCGCGTGGCAGCAGCATCTGTTCGAGCACATCACCCTCGTCCAGGGCGCTGTCCATGAGGTGCAGGGTGACGCCCAGTTGCTCGTCACCCTCCCGCATCGCGGCGAATACCGGGTCGAAACCGCGTCGGGCCGGCAATGGCGAGGGATGGATATTCATGGCCAGCAGTCCCGGTGTCTGCAGGATCCGCTCGCCCACCCGCTGGTTGAAGTGGGCACAGAGCAGCGCATCGGCCCGGCAGCCGTCGAGGAACTGCAGGGAGTCATCACGATTGATGTCCGCCGTGCGATGCACGGCTATGCCATGCCGCCGGGCCATCTCCGCAACATCCTTAAGGGTGTGTTGCGGGCTCAGCCAGCGCCAGAGACTGGCGGCGATCTGGAGATAGAGCGCATAGGACAGCCCGGCATGGCGAAGTATGCCGGCCACCGCGGCGGGCATGGACTCTCCCCGCCCTCTCAGCCGGGTAGACAGAACCACACCGGCCAGCTCGATGCCATCGGCCTGTAACAGGCGTGACAGCACCACGCTGGAATAGAGGCTGGGATAGGTGCAGAACACCACGCGCCGCCGCGGCGCACGGGTGCTCATGGCCGCTCAGAGCGCATCGAGGCAGGTAACCAGGGTATCGAGTGTCTGGAGAATCTGTTCTTCGGTGTGCTGTGCGTTGATGAAGAAGCGCAAGCGTGCCGCCTGCTCCTCCACCGCCGGGTAGACGATGGGCTGCACGTTGACGCCCTCCCGTACCATGGCATTGGACAGCCTCGCCGCCTTGACCGAGCTGCCGACGATGGCGGGTATCACCGCCAGCCCGCTACTGGTGCCGGTATCGACACCCCGTGCCTGTGCCTGCTCGAGGAAAAAGCGCCCGCGCTGTTGCAGGGTTGCGACCCGCTCGGGCTCCGCCTGCATGGCACGCAGTGCGGCCAGTGCCGCGGCGGCCGTCGGCGGGGCCAGGCCCACGCTGTAGAGAAATCCCGGAGCGGCGAACTTCAGCATGTCCACCAGTGCGTGACTGCCGGCGATATAGCCGCCGCAGCTGGCCAGGGTCTTGCTCAGGGTACCCATCCAGATATCAACCTCGGGGCCCTTGAGCCCGAAGTGCTCGCCGATACCACGCCCACGGGCGCCCATCACGCCCAGTGAATGGGCCTCGTCCACCATCAGGATGGCCTTGTAGCGCTGCTTGATATCGATGAAACGCGGCAGCTCGGGGAAGTCCCCGTCCATGCTGTAGATGCCCTCCACCACCACCAGAACGCGCTCGTATTCATCCCGGTGGCGGGCAAGCAGACGCTCCAGATCCTCCCAGTCGTTATGGGCGAAGGCCATGCGCTTGGCACCGGAGAGCAGCGCCCCCTGCAGCACACTGTTATGGATCAGCGCATCATGCAGGATCAGGTCCTTGGGGCCGAACAGGTAACCGATGCTGGTGACATTGGTGGCATGGCCGCTGACGAAGGCGAGGCTGTCCTCGACACCGTACAACTGCGCCAGCTCGCGCTCCAGCTCACGGTGCAGCGGGCGCTCGCCGGAAACCAGGCGACTGGCCGAGACCGAGGTGCCGTAGCTGTCGATGGCCCGGCGCGCGGCCTCGCTGACCCGTGGATCGCCACACAGGCCCAGGTAGTTGTAACTGGAGAAATTGATGTAGGGCCGATCACCGATGCGGGTCGTCGCCCCGGCCACCGCGTCGTGCATCTGGAAGAAGGGATTCTCGATGCCCAGCCGCTCGGCCCCCAGCTTCTGCATCTGCATCTGCTGGTAATCCGGGAACTTGTCGAACTGCCAGGCGGATGCCGGCACCTTCCTGCGCGGACCACTGCGCGCCACCGGCACATCGGTCGTGTCCACGGATTGCCCGCTCTTGTCCCGGCGCTTCTTCAGCACCCGGCCTATCAGGTCGTCCTTCGCCTTGCTGCTGAGGCCGAAGCCCCGCTTGCCCCGCTCAGTCATTGATCAGCCTGCCCGATTTGCCCGACTGCCCGGCCAGGTCCTCGCTGAGTTTGCGTACATCCTCCTCGCTCAACTCCTCCGCATGCTGCTCCGCAAGACCGCTCAGAGTCTCGTGCACCTGTGTCGCACCGGACATCTCCCCGCCCTGCTCGGCGGTCATCAACTGCTTGATCAGGCGTTCGGCGATGCGCTGGATGCTGGGTCCACCCGAGAGCGCCATCATCGGGATGGTGATGCCGAAACGCTCCTCGATACCCATCATCAGTTCCACCCCCATCAACGAATCCATGCCGAGATCGAACAGCGAGCGCTTGTGGTCGATCTTCTCCACCGGCAGCCTCAGGATACCCGCCACTTCGTGACTCACCAGGTCGGCGATGATGGCCACCGCCTCTTCCGGCGTGGCGCCGGCAATCAGCGCATGGATGTCCTCCTCCTGACCGAGATCTGCCGCCTGGTCGCCGAACTGGTGACGCAACAGGTCAAACTTCGGACTGGCGGTGACGGGAAGATAGCGGTTGAGGGTGCGCCAGTCGAAATCCATCACCGCGATGCCGTTGCGGTCCTCGAGCAGGATCTGCTCGAGCGTGGCCAGCGCGGTCTCCGCGGTCAGCGGCATGCCGCCGGTGCGCGATTGCAGGATGTCCTTCACCTCCGCGTTGCGGGCCAGGTAACCGGTGTCCGCGATGCCGCCCCAGCAGACCGCCGTGGCCGGCAACCCCTCGGCGCGGCGCAGCATCGCCAGTGACTCCATGAACAGGTTGCCGGCGACATAGTTGGCCTGCCCCGGGTTGCCCAGCAGGGTGGTCGCCGAGGAGAACATCACGAACAGGTCCAGCGCCAGCGAGCGGGTCCGCTGATGCAGGTTCCAGGCACCGCTGGACTTGGGTTCCATGGCCCGCCGGAAGCGTTGATCGTCCAGATTGGCCAGCAGGGCATCGTCGAGCACCATCGCTGCGTGGACCACGCCCTTGAGCGGCGCCAGCGCCGGCAAGGTGTCCTCGAACAGTCGCGCCAGCTGGGCATCCTCCGTGACATCGCAGGCCAGGGCATGGACCTCGACACCCTGTTCCGTCAACTCCCCGATCGTCGCAGCGGCCTCGTCGCTCACCTGGCCACTGCGATTGACCAGAACAAGCGTCCCGGCACCCCTGTCGGCCAGCCAGCGGGCGGTCTGCAGCCCGAAGCCGCTCAGGCCGCCCGTCACCAGATAACTGCCCTGTGCGTCCAGCTGCAGCTGCCGGCGTTGTCGGGCCGATGCGACCACCGGCGGGCGTTCCTCAGCGAGATCAATGACGATCTTGCCGATCTGCCGCGATTGCTGCATGTAGCGGAAGGCATCCTCGACACGGTGGGCGGGGAAGACGCGGTGGGGCAACGGCCGCAGCACACCCTCGG
>JANTHH010000191.1 GCA_024762485.1 Chromatiales bacterium | reverse complement strand
GGTCGATGATGATGGCCTCGAATTTTTCCAGCCTGTCGATCAGCTCAAGCCCGGCTGCCGGTCCCATGACGAAGACACTGGTGGACAGGGCATCGGTGCTTGTGGCGTCCGGGCCGATGATGGTCACACTCTGGACAGCGCCCGCTGAACGTCCGGTTTTCGGACTGATGATGTGATGATGGCGGATGCCACCGGCCTCGAAAAAGCGTTCATAGTCACCCGAGGTGGAGACGGCACTGTCGTTCAGGGGCAGCACGGCCACCAGGGCGTGGCGGTCTCTTGGTGCGCGGATACCGATATTCCATGGCCGGCCGTCGTGATCTCCGAGGATACGGCTGTCACCGCCGGCACTGACCAGCGCCTGTTCGATACCCCGGGACTGCAGCAGCCCGATGGCACGGTCCACCGCATAGCCCTTTGCGATGCCCCCCAGGTCTATGCGGACGCCTTTCTGGCTGAAGAACACGGTCTGCCTGTCAGGGTCCAGCACGATGTGCCGGTAATCAATCTTCGGCAGGTCAGAGGCAATCTGCGTATCCGAGGGCGCGATCCCCTTGCGGTAATCGTAGTGGTGACCAACGGATGCGAAGGTGATGTCGAATGCACCCTGGGTCAGGCGGGAGAATTCGAGTGATCTCTGCAGCAGGCGGAAGAATTCGCTGGAGACCTTGACCGGAGCTTGTGAGGCCTCGCGATTGACCCGGGCCAGCTCGCTGCGTTCCTGGTAGGGGCTCATCAGCCGGTCGATGCGATGAAATTCTCCGAGGACGGCGTCGATCGCCTTGGCACCCGTGCCCTCATCCGGGGCATTGAGTTCGACCTTGATCCGCGTCCCCATGATGGCCGCTGTCCGCTCCAGCCAAACCGCATGGGTGGTGGCCGGCAGCAGCACGGCGAGCAGCAGCCAGCAGACGTGGCGGAATCCGGCCACGCCTGATCAGGAGGGGAGGAAGTCGATGGGATAGGTGACCGTCACGCGGTCCACATCCTTGCTCGGGAATTTGAACGTTTTCACACGGGAGATCAGTTTGCGCTCCAGGTTGCTGTCGTTCAGTTCCGAGGAGACGATCCGGCAGGCGGTGACCTTTCCCGACTCGGCTATGGTCAGCTCAAGCAGGACCTTGCCGCGCAGGGTGGGATCCTTGCGCAGTGCACGGTGATAGAGGGCATAGACCGCACCCTTGTTCTGGTCGAATACCAGCTGGATCTCTTCAGCAGTGCGTTGGGCACGGTAGTCCTTGCCTTTTCGCGCAGCGTTCTGGCCGCCACCGCCGTTGCCGCGCACCGCGGTGCTGGTGACCTCGGTGGTCTTGCGGCCACTCAACCCCTGATTGCCGGTATCGCGGCTTAGCTTGCTGGTGTTGATGCCGGCGCTGCCCTTGCTGACACCGGAGGTGATGATGGCGCGCTCGGACGTGGTCGCGCGATTACCCGCCTTGCTCAGCTGGTTGACCCGTTGCACAGAGGTGACACCGGGGTCGTCACGGAGGTCGGCGAGATCGTCGGAGAAGGCCAGCAGGCCAGCGGATGCGGCCTTTTTACGGGCGGCCTCCGGCGAGCTGATGACCTTTTTCTTGGCGATCTTGCGTGCCGGTTTTTTCACCGGCTTGGGCTTCTTTTTCGCCACCGGTTTCGGTTTGGGCTTCGGCTTTTCCGGGACGATGATCTCCTTCGGTTTTGCGGGCGGTGGCTTGGGCTTTTCCTCGAGTATCAGCTGGGCCAGGCGGGGCGGCAGCTTCTCCCGCTCGGGGCGCTGTTTTTCCGGCAGGTCGATGAATGGAATCGCGACGCCGAAGAGGATGGTCAGGCCGATGACGATCAGGCTGATCAGGCGGAAACGGCGCTCCTCGTCCCCCGGGCTGGTCCAGGGGAGGGTGCTGCCATGGGTGTAGGCGAGGCTCATAGGGCCTGTGACTCCTCTTGCGATCCGGGGCGCTGCACCACCGCCAGTGAAACATGGGGATATTCGGATGCCGAACAGGTGGCCATCACCCGCTTCAGCAGCGAGTAGGGGATGTCCTTGTCACCCATGATGGTGATGTTGCCCTTGAAGTCCCCGGGCCTGTTCTGTCGGGCCTCCGCCGCGTGGCGGATAAGTTCATCCCGCAACGGTTCGATGATGTTGCTGTCCGCCAGCGGCACCGACAGGTCGATGATGCGGCGGCCCTGCAGCAGGATCTCCTTGTCGTTCACCATCACCACCAGGTTTTCGTCCGGCTTTTTCTCGGCCGCGGATTCAGGCAGTTGCAGCGCCTTGGCGTTGGGCAGCACCTGGACTTCCCCCGAATTGACCAGCAGGAAGAACACCAGGATGGTGAAGATATCCATCAGCGAGACCAGGTTGAGCACCGCCCGGCCCTTGTTCCGCTTGTGATGGTATTCCATCCGTTTTGCCCGTCTGGACATCTTCATCAGGTCTTGCCTCGAACGGTCTTGCGATTGGGCTTCGGCGGGGCATCGCCCAGCGAAATGTCGGGGAAGAGCTCGGCCTGCACCAGCTCACCTTCATCCATGGCGTCGGTGACGCGTACGGCATCCATGACCTGGATCATGGCGTCGTAGTTGGTCTGCGGTTCGGAGAGGATGAAGATGTTCCGCTTCTCGGGATATCTCGCCTTGAGTTGAACCAGCAGGGCATTCAGCGTTGCCAGGTCGTAACCGGAATCCGTGTTGCCGATGCGCTTGATCAGGCCGCCGTTGCGGTCACCGACCTCCAGCGCATCGTCGCGGATGATGACCTCCAGCTGCAGATCCTTCAGTGCCTTTGCCGATGCCTCGCTGGCGGGCGGCAGGTAGATGTCGAGGATCGCGAAGCGCGAGAAGGCCGTGGTCAGCAGCAGGAAGGGGATCAGGATCACCATCAGGTTGAGGAAGGCGGTGATATTCAGTTCCGCCTCCCCCTGACGATGACGCCGGCGCAATTTCACGAGTTGCCCCCGGAAGAGACTTTCTCGTTGAAGATGTTGAGGAACTTGACCGAGGCCATCTCCAGACTGTCGACAATGGCGGTGGTCTTGCTCTGCAGCACGGCATACACCAGCAGCAGCGGGATGGCGGCCATCAGGCCGAAGGCGGTGGTGTTCATCGCCACGGAGATACTGGCGGACAGCAGGTCGGCCTTCTCGGCGGGGTCGGCATTGGAGACCGCGGTAAAGGCCTCGATCAGGCCGATGATGGTGCCGAGCAGACCCAGCAGGGTGGCGATGTTGGCCAGGGTGCTGAGATAGTGGGTGCGTTTTTCCATCCGCGGGATGGCCTCCATCAGGCCCTCTTCCATTGCCGTCTCGACATCGTCTCGGCGGCGTGCGGTGCGGGCGCGGGACAGGCCGTAGGTGAGGATGGTGCCGATGGCGGTCTTGGACTTGCTGGCGGCCTGCAGGGCGGCCTTGAAGTCACCGCTGTTGAGATGGGTGAGTATCTTCTTCCAGGTCCGCTTGTTGGCCCCGGTGGCGAGTGAGAGGTAGAGGTAGCGCTCGATGGCAATGGCGACGCCACCGGCGAAGATGATCAGGATGGGGTACATGAACATGCCTCCCTCCTGAAAGAAACGGATAACGGGTTCCAGAATTGCCATGGGTATCTCCTGCCTGGGCGGTTTTGGTGCTGGCGCTGATTGCGTTGGTTGTCTGTCGGTAGGTTGTGGTCGATTCTTTACGGTTTTTCGTCAAAAGTCCGGTGCCAATCCACCTGTCTGCGAAACACTTCACGATCGAGGGGTGCAAGGATCTCTTCCAGCTGTCCCATGCGGGGGGGTGGAAGGGGGCCGATCTGGTCCGATTTTCGCCAAGGCACCACGTAGAGGATGTTGGGCGACTCCTTGTTGCCGAAGATCGCCGTCCCCTCCAGATCGAGTCGATTCTCGGCGGAGGCGAGTTGCGGACCTGCGACGAGCACCCCCGACAGGATGGCCGGCCACAGTCGGGCGAGTTGCCGCTTCTGTATGGAAAACCAGGATTCGCCTGTCATGTCAGTTTGTTCCCTTCTTCAGGCGTTGCTGCAGCTCGGCTATCCAGCGTCCGACTTCATCTGCGGCCTCAGCCGAGAGTTCCCGGTACCGCTGGTAATGAGGCAGGGCCTTTTCCGGCTGCTGCAGGTAGAGGTCGTAGAGAATGCCGAGGTTACGGTGAGCGAGAGGGTATTCCGGGTCGCTGGCGAGGGCAGCAAGATAGGCCGTCTCTGCCTCCTGGAAACGCCCGAGGTGGCGCAATGCCAGGCCCAGCTGAGTCTGGGCTATGGCACTCTTCGGGGCGATCTCTGCGGCCTTGCGCAATCGCTCCTCTGCGGCTGCGTAGTCACCCGCGTCGAGGAGGAGGATGCCGAGATTGAGCTGGGGACCGGCCAATCCCGGCTCCTGTTCCACTATGGCCTCGAGCAGCGCCCTGGCCCGGGTGGTATCGCCCGCGCGCATGGCCGAGAGCGCCTGTTGGTATTCGTTGGCCAGTGCCGGATCGGCAAAGCGCTCCCGATGGGGTTGCGCGGGCTTGCCGGGTGTCGGTGATGTAGCGGGCTTGCTGGAGGGTGCCGGCAACCCGGCGCAACCGCCAACCAACAGCAGTGCGGCAAGCAGCAGGCCGGTAGCGCCAAGACTAACGAATCGCATCGACCACCTCTTCGCTCAGTTCGCGCTTGCCGTAACGCGCGGGCAGCAATTCGGCCAGGGCGGCATAGCTCTTTCCTACCCAGGTGTCGTAGGTGCCGCTGGCGGCACGTTTCACGTTTGTCTCGTGGAGGGCGATGGCCTTGTTCTCGAAGGGGTAGGCCTGGTCCTCGAGCAGCAGTTCATACTGATCGAGTTCCTCGGCATTGAGGCCTTTCGGCCTCTCCGATTCCATCAACGCCTGGCCGAACAGCTGATAGATCTCGCCAATACGGTAGGTGGCTGCGGTGGTGACCTCGGAGACACCGTATTCAGCCGCCTGGCGGTAGGCGGCTATGGCCTGTTTCATCCGTTGTTTCTTGCGTTTCAGGTTCTTCTTCAAAGGTGCCTTCAGGGTTATGCGCCGGAAGTCATCGAAGGCGGGACGTGCAAGCTCCAGGCTGGCATGGGCCGCAAGGAAACGGCTGCGGTCTGTGCGTGATTT
>JANTHH010000190.1 GCA_024762485.1 Chromatiales bacterium | reverse complement strand
GGGCGGCCAGACGCTCGTCGAGCTGCTCGCGTGCCGCGGTGGCGGCTGCCAGTTCCTCGGTCAGGGTATCGAGCTGCGCCTGCAGCGTGGCCTGCTGCTGCTCGGCCTCGAGCCGCAGGTTCTCTTTCTGCGCCAGCAGATCCATGGTGCGCTGGGTAAGCTCTTCTGAACTGCTGACGGCGGCGTCTGCGCGCCGGGCCTCCAGTGCCACCTCATCCTCGGCCTGCTGCAGCGCATCCTGTTTGTCGGTGAGCGCCTTTTCGAGCTGGACCAGCCGCTCCCGCTGCGCGGACGACTCCTCCTGCAGCGTGGCGATGCTGGCCGTCAGCACGTCGACCTCATCGAGGGCGGCGATGCGCTCCTGCATGTCGTTCTGGTGCTGCTGCTCGATCGCCTGCCGGGCGGCCTCCGCCTCCTCCAGGCGCTGGGTGAGGGCGGCGATCTCGTCGGCCGCGCGCTGTTCCCGTGCCTGGTTCGCCGTCGCCTGCTCGGTCAGTGCCTGTTGCACGGCGTCCTCGTCGATTGTCGGGGACGACTCCTCTTCGACCGGAGCCTCGTCCACCGTCTTGGGGGGCGTGACCACCGCCCGCAGCTTGGCGGGCGCCTGCTTCGGCTTTTCTGCCGTGCCCTGGTTCAGCACGCTGGTGAGTCCGCCGGCGAGCACGGAGACGTTGAATCCCTGCTCGGTGAGCAGGAAGGCTGCGGTGACCGCCTGGCTGCCGGTCTCGCTGCAGATGATGTATTCGCAGTCCGGCGACAGGGTGCCGCACTGGAAGCGCAAGGCATCGAACGGCAGGTTGATACTGCCGGGCAGGCAGCTTGCCTCGAAGGCGTCGCGCGGCCGCACGTCGAGCCATGCCGCACCCTGCTCGAAGCGTTTCGCCGCCTCGTCGAAATCATAGCTGTGCAACTGGGGCTGCTGTATCAACTCGACGAAGTCCTGCTTGGCCAGGCGCAGGAGTATGCCGTCGGTGAGCATGGTGATGGTCGAGTTGCGCGGATTGTCGAGCAGCAGCGCCTCTTCGCCGAAGGCCTGTCCGGGGCCCAGCCGGGCCAGCTGCTGCGGCAGTTTCTCGCCGGGCAGGAGACGGGTGACCTCGGCGATGCCGCGGTTGATCATGTAGTAATAATCACCGGGATCGCCCTGCCTGACCACCTCCTCACCAGCCTCGACCTCCACCTGCTCGATGCGCATCATCACGCCCTGGATGTTGGCCGCCGGTATCTGCTGCATCACCTTCAGGCGCAGCAGCTGCGCCATCCAGTCCTCATGCCCGGCGTCTTCGTCGAGTTCGTTGACCTGGTATTCGACCTCACGATTGAGCGCGATCACCTCACCGAGGCGGCGACTGTCGAGCCGTATGATGCGTGCCTTCTTCGCCACCTTCGCGGTGTATTGCCTCGGCAACTGGTGGGCGATGGGGAAACGGGCCTGGTTGTCGTCGACGGTGATCTTCTCCACCACCCGGTCGTTGGCGATCAGCGCCACCACACCCGAGAGCAGGTAACAGTGCTCCTGGTTGGTGTCGCCTTCCCGGAACAGCACCGCGCCGCGTGCGCGAACATCGACCTCGAGGCCGTCGAGCAGCATATTCACGCCCTCTTCGGACAATGTATGCATCGGCACCAGCGTCTTGAATAACTCGATGTCCTGCTTGTTGGGTGCCTGTGTCGCCATGTCGATCGATACGATGGATGATTGAGGTGGATGTATAAATCAGATGGATTTTATCAACGGCCATTCTGCCCTGAACGTGAGAGACATCCGGCTTTAACGCCCACACTGAGACCGCGCTCACGTTGTGGCCGACACGAAAGCGGTGGCATGGCGTGCGCTGACAGCCACATCCACCGCATCCACAACAGGGTCCAGGCGTTGTCGATACTGTTGAAACAATCTGCTTCTATGCTATGTTCCAGCTGACTTTCACCACCATCCGCAGGAGCAAGAGCATGGCAGTCAAGAAAAAAGCCGCAAAAAAGACGGCCAAAAAGGCCGTAGCCAAGACCACCAAGAAAAAGGCCGTAGCCAAGACCGCGAAGAAAAAGGTCGTCGCCAAGACCACCAAGAAAAAGGTGGCGGCAAGGACCACCAAGAAAACCACGAAAAAGGCTGCCGCTAAACCCGCAACCGCTCCGCTGAAGGCCATCACCAGCAAGATGACCAAGCTGCAGATCATCAATCACATCGCCGAAGACGTGGAACTGACGAAGAAGGAAATCGCCAGCGTGTTCACCTCGCTGGGCAATCTGCTTGAGCGTCACATGAAACGCCGCGGTTCCGGCGAATTCAGCATCCCCGAGACCGGGGTAAAGGTCCGACGCGTAAAGAAGCCCGCTCGCAAATCGCGCATGGGGCGCAACCCGGCCACCGGCGAGACCATCAAGATCGCCGCCAAGCCCGCCAGCACCACGGTGAAGGTCACCGCGCTCAAGGCACTGAAGGACACGATCAAGAAATAGTCGCCGCCTCCGAGGCAGACGCGAACGCCGCCCATCGGGCGGCGTTTTTCATGGTCGGCCGCTCAGCCCCGGCAACGACGGATATCGCCACTCGGCTGGCACCTGACAGACCCCGCCTTCAAGCCATCGGCCACTAACGACGGGCTTCGGCGACCTCGCCGCGGGACCTTGGCCTTCTCAACGATGCCCTAGCACTTGCGCAGCACCGCCATTGCCTGCTGCAGTCGCTGGAAGCATTGTGCATCCCCTCCCCGATCCGGGTGATGGGTCATCGCCAGTTCCCGGTAACGGCGGCGGATGTCTTCGGCTGACACCGGGTCGCTGAGGCCCAGCTGCGCCAGCGCCTCGCCGCGCTGACTGTTGGCGTAGTACCGACCCCAGAAGTCGCCGAGCAACGACGCCACGTCAGCGGCGGTGGTCTGGTGCATGTTGCCCAGGTCCCGGTAATGGGCCGCCAGCGGGTCGGGTGCCGTGAGTGCACCGTCCTGTGCCGCCTCGTAGGGCAGCAGGCGCACCCTGAGCACGTCGATCTCCAGCAAACCTGCCCGCTCCCCCAGCAACGTGTCGCGCAGCCGGTACAGGACATGAAAAAGCAGGAAGTGTGCGCGGTACAGGGCGAGGTTGTCTGCAAACAACTGCGCCGGGAACAATGCCGGACAGTCTTCGCGCAACCACTTGAGCAGGGCATGTTCGCTGATGCCCTGTGGGTGGGCCGTGAGCAGTGTGCGAAGCCTCGACTCCAGCTCCGTCAGACCCTGGGGTTTCACGCCGACGGACCTGGCCTGTTCAAATTGCCACCTTTGCCTTGATGTGCGGGTGGCAGCGGTAATCGAGCAGCTCGAAGTCGTCGTAGCCGAAGGCGAACAGGTCCTTCACCTCGGGATTGATGCGCATTGTCGGTAACGAATAGGGCGTCCTTTCCAGTTGCTCGTCGGCCTGTTCGAGATGGTTGCTGTAGAGGTGGGCGTCGCCGAGGGTGTGGATGAAGTCGCCGGGCTGCAGGTCACAGACCTGGGCCATCATCAGGGTCAGCAGGGCATAGCTGGCAATATTGAAAGGCACGCCGAGAAAGATGTCGGCGCTGCGCTGATACAGCTGGCACGAGAGGCGCCCGTCACAGACATAGAACTGGAAAAAGGCATGACAGGGTGCCAGCGCCATGCGGCCGTTGCGCACATTCTCCTGCGGCGAGACCCGCTCGTCGGGCAGCTCGGCGGGATTCCAGGCAGAGACGATGATACGGCGGGAGTCCGGATTATTGCGCAGCTGCTCGATCACCTGGCTGATCTGGTCGATGCTTTCACCACCGGGCGTGGGCCAGGCACGCCATTGCCTGCCATAGACCGGTCCGAGCTCTCCGTCCTCGGTCGCCCATTCGTCCCAGATGCGCACGCCATTTTCCTTCAGGTAACCGATGTTGGTATCACCACGCAGAAACCACAGCAGTTCCTGGATCACCGACTTGAGGTGGATTTTTTTGGTGGTGACCAACGGGAATCCTTCGCCGAGATCAAAGCGCATCTGGTGACCGAATACCGACAACGTGCCGGTACCCGTGCGATCCCCCTTGCGATCACCGGTCTCGCGGACCGTCCTCAACAGTTCAAGATATTGTTTCATGTCGTTTCCGATAGGCCAGTGCCATGAGAATGAAGCCAGCGACGATCATCGGGGCAGACAAAAGCTGCCCCATGGTCAGCCAGCCAAAGGCCAGATAGCCGAGATGGGCGTCGGGCATGCGCACGAACTCCACCAGGAAGCGGAAGGTGCCGTAACCGATCAGGAAGAGCCCGGACACCGCCATGCGTGGCCTCGGCCTGCTCGAATACCACCACAGCACGGCGAACAGCACCACGCCCTCCAGCAGGGCCTCGTAGAGTTGATTGGGATGCAGCGGCGGGGTCAGCTCGGTGCCGGGCGGCAGCCTCAGCTTGTCGTGGCAGAGACTGTAAAATTCAGTGCATTTTAGCTGCATTGCCCAGGGAAGATCACTGGGACGCCCCCAGAGTTCGCCGTTGATGAAGTTGCCGATACGGCCGGTGAACAGGCCGATGGGGAACAGTGGCGCGACGAAATCGGTCACCGCGAAAAAGGCCAGCCCCTGGCGATGGGCAAACCACAATGCGGCGATCAGCACGCCGAGCAGGCCGCCGTGGAAGGACATGCCGCCCTCCCACACCCGGAACAACCGCAGCGGATCCTGCAGCCAGGCATCGAAACCATAGAACAGGATGTAGCCGAGCCGCCCGCCGACGATGACACCGAGTGCGAGGTAGAACAGCAGGTCGTCGAACTGTTGCGGACTCAGCACCGAGTCCGACCGGCGGGTGCGCCATCGGCCCAGCCACCAGCCACCGGCAAAGCCCACGAGATACATCAGCCCATACCAACGCACCTTGAGGACGCCGAGATCGAGCAGGACAGGATCGATATCCGGATATTGCATGGCGCGCAGTCTACCAGCCGCACCGCCCGGGCGGCGATCCGCAGCGCATTGAAGCGGCCACGGTTATCACTTAGCCTGCGGGGATAACCCCGTGGACCCGGCCATGCGTCTCCTGCTGCGACTGATTCTGCTGCTCGCCCTGCTGCTTCCCCCCGCGCTGATCGCCGTGGCGTGGCTTGCCCTCGCCGGGACGCCACTGGTGGCTCAGACGGCGCGGCTCTCGC
>JANTHH010000189.1 GCA_024762485.1 Chromatiales bacterium | reverse complement strand
GCATGATCTCTGCAGGCACCGGCAACGCGGCCAGCCCCACTGCCAGCCCCGCCATGGCGTGGCTGACAACCGAGAGGATCAGCAGGCGGCGTGAGGGCTCCGGGCGTGCGCCGAGCGGGGGCGGTAGCGAGTGTGACATCACCGACCTCCCTGTCGGTGGGCCGGCGGGTCTATCCGGCCGCGGCCTCGAACAAGTGAAAAAAATTGTCGGCGGTTATCTGTGCCAGCGCCTCGGGCTCGATTCCTCGCAGTCCGGCGATGGTCTCGCAGACATGGCGGACATGACGCGGCTCATTCGGCTTGCCACGATGTGGCACCGGCGCCAGGTATGGTGAGTCGGTCTCGATCAGCATCCGCTCCAACGGCACCCGGCTGGCCACATCGCGCAGTGACTGGGCATTTTTGAAGGTGACGATACCCGAAAAGGAGATATAGAAACCCATGTCCATCGCTGCCCTGGCCATCTCCCAGGTCTCGGTGAAACAGTGCATCACCCCGCCGGCCTCCCGGGCGCCCTCCTCGTCCATGATGCGCAGGGTATCCTCCCTGGCGTCACGGGTGTGGATGATCAGCGGTTTGCCGGCCTCCCGCGCGGCGCGGATGTGGGTGCGAAAGCGCGCCTGCTGCCAGGCCATGTCGCCCTCACCATAGTAGTAGTCGAGTCCGGTCTCGCCGATGGCGACATTGCTGCCCTCCCGGGCAAGGTCCACCAGTTCGCCGACAGAGGGTTCGTGGCGATCCTTGTCGTTCGGGTGCACGCCCACCGAGGTGGATATGTCCTCGTAGGGACTGACCAGGTCGAGCATCGCCGGGTAGTTTTCCAGGTCGATGGCAACACAGAGCATGTGCGAGACCCCTGACTCACGGGTGCTGGCAACGAAGCGGGAGAAATCGTTGTCGTAGGGGGTCAGGTCCACCCGGTCGAGGTGGCAGTGGGAATCAACCAGCATGGAATTCTATCGGGTCAGAGGGTATGGGTCGGTTTGTCGGAGCTGAGTGCGCCGGCGAGATAGGTCTCGATCTTGTTGCGCGCGGCACCGCCGTCCTGATCGCTGAACTGGACACCGACACCGGCCGCACGGTTGCCCTCGGCACCCACCGGTGTGGTCCACACCACCTTGCCGGCCACCGGCAGGCGCTCGGTCTCATCCATCAGGCTCAGCAACATGAACACCTCGTCGCCGATCTTGTACTGCTTGGTGGTCGGGATGAACAGACCGCCATTCTTGATGAACTGCATATATGCCGCGTACAGGGCGTTCTTGTCCTTGATGGTGAGAGAGAGTATTCCCTGTCGGGCCTGCGGTGCCTGTGCCATTGCGTTGCGATGTCCTAGGATCTGCGAACCAGCCGCGCCCACTCCAGCAAGAGTCCTTCGAGGAGGAGCTCCGGGTTGAGGTTCCGCGCCAGCTGACGGCGTGTCTCCTGTATCCGGTCCAGAAATGCGTAAAGTCTTTTTGAGTCTAATCTTTTGGCCAGGCTTTGCAACCGCCCGGGGTCGGCGGTGCTGAACAGGCGGGGCGGCTGTGTGCTGGCAGCCAGTTGCGTCAGATCGGTCAGCCACAGCACCAGCCAGCCGAGCAGGACCTCGGGTGGCTGCCCCTTCCATGCCTGCGCCAGCGCAAGTGGATCACCCCGTCCCTCGGCGAGAGCGAGGAAATCACGCTGTAACGGGTCATGCCGTTCGAGCAACCCCTCCTCAGCGGCGGCCAGGGCGGCCAGCGGTGCCTGTGCGGCAAGGCCCAGCAGGCGTCCGGCCACTGCGGCATCCACGCCCTGCATCGCCAGCCAGTCGATGCCCTCGTCCGCCGGCGGGGGCTGAAAGGCGACTTTCTGGCAACGGCTGACGATCGTCGCCGGCAACCGCTGCGGCTGGCTGCTCACCAGGATCAGTACCGTGCTCGGCACCGGCTCCTCCAGCGTCTTCAGCAGGGCATTGGCCGCGGCCACGTTCATGGCATCGGCAGGCTCGATGACAAACACGCGGGAACCCTCACCCTGTGCGGTGAGCACACTCTGCCCGCACAGGCCGCGGATCTGCTCCACCTTGAGCTGTTTTCCCGGCTCGTCGGGCTCGATGTACTTGATGTCGGGATGGCTGCCCGCCGCCACCTGTCTGCAGGAGGGGCAGTCACCGCAAGGCACACCCTGCCTGGCGGGATTCTCACAGACCAGCAGATTTGCCAGAGCGCGGGCGAACAGCCCCTTGCCCAGCCCCGCAGGTCCGTTGAGCAGCAGGGCGTGCGGCAGACGGGCGGCATGATGGCTCGCAGAGAGGCGCTGCCAGTTGGCCTGATGCCAGGGCGGCAGTGATGCCGGCAGGCCGCTGCTGGTCTCAGTCGAGCTCATCGAGAAAGCCGTCGACGACCCGGCTGATCTGTGCCTGGACTTCGTTCAGGGGTCTGGCGGCGTCGATCACGCGCACCCGGGCGGGTTCGCGCGCGGCGATGTCGAGATAGGCCTGGCGTACCCGCTCGAAGAATTCCAGGTCGTTTTTCTCGAACCGGTCCGGAGCCGAGCGCTTGCCCGCCCGCTCCAGACCCAGATCGACGGGCAGGTCCAGCAACAGGGTCAAATCGGGTCGCATGTCGCCCTGGACCCAGTCCTGCAGGGCCTCGATCCGTGACATCGGCAGGCCCCGGCCACCGCCCTGATAGGCGAAGGTGGCATCGGTGAAGCGGTCACACAGCACCCAGGTGCCGGAGGCAAGGGCGGGCTCGATCTTGTTGCGCAGGTGTTCGGCCCGTGCCGCGAACATCAACAGCAGTTCGGTATCGTCCGCCATGCCGTCGTGACGATGGCCGAGCAGCAGTTCACGAAGCGATTCGCCCAGCGGCGTGCCACCCGGCTCGCGGGTCGTCAGCACCGGCTTGCCGCGGGCCGAGACCCGCTGCTCGACAATATCCATGCAGGTGCTCTTGCCGGCCCCTTCTATCCCCTCGATGGTGATGAATCTTGCCGTCGACATGGGTCTCACCGCTTCAACTGATATTTGCGCACGGCCGCATTGTGCTGCTTCAGGGTGGCGGAGAAGACATGGGTGCCGTCCCCCCTGGCAACGAAATAGAGCGCATCACCGGCGGCCGGATGCAGCGCCGCATGAATCGCCTCCCGCCCCGGCATGCAGATGGGCGTGGGCGGCAGACCCTTGCGGGTGTAGCTGTTGTACGGGGTGTCCTGCCTGAGGTCGCGTCGTCGCAGGTTGCCGTCGAAATCCTCGCCAAGACCGTAGATGACCGTGGGGTCGGTCTGCAGCCGCATGCCCTTGCGCAGGCGGCGGATGAACACCCCTGCGATCTGCGCGCGCTCATCCGGGGCACCGGTCTCCTTCTCGATCACCGAGGCCAGGATCAGCGCCTGGTAGGGATCGTCCAGCGGCAGCCCCTCTTCCCGTCCCGCCCATTCCTCCTCGAGCACGCGCTGCATGCGCCGATAGGCACGCGCGAGGAATTCGGCATCGGTGGTGCCGCGTGGATAGTGATAGGTGTCCGGGAAGAAGCGGCCTTCCGGGTGCTCGCCCGGGTGCCCCAGGCGGCTCATGAGTTCAGCGTCGCTGAGGCCTGTCAGGGTTTTCTCCAGCACCGGGTCGGCCGCGATCGCCGAGCGCACCTGCCTGAAATTCCAGCCTTCGACCAGCGTCAGCTGATAGCGGGTCGTCCTGCCGCTGACCAGCAGGTTCAACAATGCGGGGGCGGTTATACCTGGTTCCAGCTGGTATTCGCCTGCCTTGATCCTGCTGGCCTGGCCGCTGTAGCGGGCGTACCAACGCAGATATTCCGGGTGTTCGAGCACCCCTTTTTCGGCCAGGTCGTCGGCCAGTTGACGCAGGCTGGTGCCCGGTGTCACCTGGTAGCGCATGCCCGTTGCCGGGACCGCCAGGGGCTGTTCGAGAAATTGCTGGTATGCCAGCCAGAACCAGCCGGCACCCAGGGCGACGACGAGGATAAGTATGCCAAGAAGACGATGAATCATGGCGTGATGTTAAACCGCTTCGGGCCGGGTGGTCATCACGGCAGGAAGGCCTTGTTCCTTGCCTCGACGATGGCAGGGTGCGTCGGAATGGAAGAATCGAACGTGCGTGTCGCCAGTGACCGCACCCGCCAGGCCCCGATCAGGCTGTTGGTGAGATAGAGTGCATCAGCAGCTTCCAGATCCGCGGCGAACATATCGTCCTCGGTCACGGGTGTCCCCAACGCCTGTGCCTGTGCCATCACCAGCTCACGCATGATGCCCCGTACACCGCATCGATCGAGCCGCGGTGTCAGCAGCTGCTCACCCTGTTGCAGGAACAGGTTGGTGGCCGTGCCCTCGATAAAGCGCCCCTGTCCATCGGTCACCAGCCCCTCCGCGATCATCGGGTCATCCCACTCGGCCCGGGCAAGTACCTGCTCCAGACGATTGAGATGCTTGACGCCCGCGAGCTGCGGATTGCTGCCGAGGATGGTGGTGCAGGTGCGGATGTGCACACCTTCATCCTGCCATTGTGGCGGCTGCTCGGGGGCATCGGTGCAGATCAGGACGCGTGTGGTGCGTGGCCTGACCGGTGGTCGGTAACCCCGCTCACCGGTCCCGCGGGTGACGATCAGCTTGAGGACCGCCGCTTTACATTCCGCCGTCAGTGACAGTGCCTCATGGCGCAGTGTATCCAGCGGGGGGAGTTCGATGGCGAGCCGACCGGCACCGGCCTGCAGACGCTGCATATGCCGCTGCCAGAGACAGGGACGGCCGTCACGCACGGCCAGGGTCTCGAACAACCCGTCGCCAAACTGCAGACCCCGGTCGTGGGCATCCACAGCGGTCGTGGCCTGACCATTGACCAGGATGGACTGCATGGCGACTGGCTGCAGGTTCAGCCCTCGAAGCGGCGGAATGCGAGTGTGCCGTTGGTCCCGCCGAAGCCGAAGGAATTGGACAGGGCCAAATCCATCTTCATCTCACGCGCGGTATGCGGCACGTAGTCGAGATCGCAGTTCTCGTCGGGATTGTCGAGGTTGATGGTGGGCGGCGCCACCTGGTCGCGCAATGCGAGTATGGTAAACACCGCTTCGGCACCACCTGCTGCACCGAGCATGTGCCCGGTCATCGACTTGGTGGAGCTGACACACAGCTTGTAGGCATGATCGCCGAAGGCACGTTTCACGCCCTGGG
>JANTHH010000188.1 GCA_024762485.1 Chromatiales bacterium | reverse complement strand
CCAGGCGACTTGCCGCCAGCACCGAGGCGCCGTGTGATCTGCATGGCGAGATCGAACTTTTCCCTAAGGAAAACTCGCAGTTCGAAGCAGGAATCAAAAAAGGGCCACCTTGCGGTAGCCCTTAGTGAAATGGCGTTGGTAGCGGGGGCAGGATTTGGACGTTGTTTAACCCGCAGCAGGATACCGCTGATTGATTAGCTCAAACGGCCATCCCCCAGAAGACACGCAGCGCCCAGAACCGGCGCCGAAGATTTCGACCTTGTGCACTCCCTTGGGGTGGATGGTGTAGGCACAGGCATCGCGATAAATGCCCCCCAATTGCGCATCAACACGACAGTTCGCCAACGACTGCGAGGTGATCGCTTGCATGAGTCCCTGTATCGTCCGCCTCCCCCAGGGCGGTAAAACATCTGCTCCAGTGGATGTTGGACTTACTCTCAGCAGGTGAGAACCGTAAGAGGTGATCGATGCATGCGTTGTCATCCTCACCTACCAAAGTGCCGCTCACAGGATACGCTTCTGTTTCGCGCCAGGCGTTGAATGCCGGCAATATCTGCTGCGATTCCAGCCAGTTCATAGCCGGCTCTCCAGACCCGGTATTGAGATCCCCTCCCATCATGACCAAGCCATTGCCGGCTTTGGTCGCGGCAAATGACACTATGACTTCCAACTGCTGCTGCCGTAGTGACTCCTCGCTGGCCAAATGCGTCAGGTGCGTATTGATCACCATCAGGCGTTGATCCCGGAGACGCAGGTTCAGCCACTGAGCCCATCGATCACCGTCGCGGCTGTCACAGGGTAGGCCTAACAGGCCCTGCGCCAGATGGGGCTGATGCGACAGCACAGCCAACCCAGAATAGCTTTGGACGTCCCCATCCTGGGACCCCCGGATCTTCTTCCGCGCGGGTTGAAAACAACAGTGCATCTGTAGGCTTTCTGCCAAGAAGGTACCGGTGTTCCTTGCACCGTCTATTGTCGCGAAAACCTCCTGCAACAGGATCAGGTCGGGCGCCAGCGCTCGCAGCCCTTCGGCCATCCGCCTGAGGCGGCGAGCATAATCGCCACTGCACTTCCAAGTATTTAGTGTCACGACCCGGATCGTTTTCACATTCATGTCCCACAGCATCTTGCAGCCATATTAGTACCGACAGGATCGTGGTGGCATCGAACAACACGACCGCCACAGGAACCGGGTTCGACAAGCGAGTGATTCATCCATCCATTCACGCTCATGTGACAGCCAGGTCATGTTTTCTCAACGAAAGTGACACACCCCGCCTCAACAATACCTGCGAAATCTGGGAGGCGAAGCATGACCCACAGCAACCATCCCGAGAGCGCATTCGACACTCGTGTGACAGTGGCTGCTACGTTCACCACTCACCGATCCTGACCCTCTGATTTTGCGTTCAAATGGCGAACCTCAAGTTACAAGCTATCACCAAACGCTTCGGTGCAACCCAGGCGCTGAAGGGTATCGAACTTGATATTCGTGATGGTGAGTTCCTTACGCTCGTCGGGCCTTCCGGCTGCGGAAAATCCACCTTGTTGCGCATTATTGCGGGCCTTGAGGAGCAATCCGGGGGCGACGTCCTGATCGCAGACAAGCGAGTGAGCAAAGTGCGCCCCAGCGAACGTGATCTGGCGATGGTATTTCAATCTTATGCGCTGTATCCGCACCTCAGCGTCTTTGACAATATTGCCGTGCCCCTGCGCATGCGTTGGCTGTCCACCTGGCAACGCCTCCCATTGGCACATTGGCTGGTGCCTGGCACGCGAGCACAGGAGCGAAATATCACAGGGCGCGTGGCCGAAGCCTCCGAGATCCTCGGCCTGCAAGAGCTGCTCAATCGCAAGCCAGCGCAGCTATCCGGCGGCCAGCGGCAACGTGTTGCTGTCGGCAGGGCGATCGTGCGCCATCCGAAGGTCTTCCTGTTTGATGAGCCGCTTTCCAACCTGGACGCCAAGTTGCGCGTGCACATGCGCACCGAGATCACCCAACTCCATCGGCGGCTGCGATCCACCTTCATCTATGTGACTCACGATCAGACCGAGGCGATGACCATGTCCGACCGTATCGCCGTCATGATGGAGGGTGAGTTGGTACAGGTGGGTACACCAAGTGAAGTCTATCAGAACCCGAGGGACGTTCGCGTCGCCGAATTTATCGGCTCTCCAAAGATCAATCTTTTCCCCGGCTCGGTAACCAGTAATGGGAATGTCTACCTACTGGGGAAAGAGACGGCTCTGTGCCTTGAAGCCCCCCTTGCAGGCGAAACAATTCAAATCGGGATAAGACCGGAGCATCTTTGTCTTGCCGATCCCGAGCGGGCGATTTTTTCGGGAGTAGTACAACTCATTGAAAATCTTGGCGCCGAGGTATTCCTTCATCTCCACCTAGACGGCGGGGATCAGAGCGTGATCGTTCGCCTGCCCCATGACCTCGCCGCAGGAATAGCGGTAAAGCATAGAGTCCATTTGGATTTCCCGCGGGAGCGGGCACTGGTCTTCGATCTGCAGGGACGGCGCGTCGACACCGAAGTAGCAGAAGTCGGCCCAGTGCGAGAGGCTGCACCCTGTGGGTAAAAATGTCGTCGACAGGCGCCACCAGGGCATTGCCCTTCTGCTGAGTGCACCAGCCATCATCCTGATGCTGGTGATCCTGATTGCACCGATCGCGGTGGCTACTGTGCTTTCCTTTACGGACTACAGCCTGGGCAACGCCGGTTTCGAGTGGGTTGGCGGCGAAAACTATACGAGGATTTTCACCCACTCGACCTATGAAAAGATGCTGGTCGCCAGCCTGACCTATGTGTTGGTGGTGGTCCCGGTCTCGGTATTGCTGGGGCTGGGTGCGGCCTTGTTGATCAACTCCTTACGCCATGGCGGCAGCATCTACAAGACCATCTATTTCTTGCCTGTCATGGCGACCCTTCTGGCCATGGCCATTGCCTGGGAATTCGCCCTGCACCCTACGATCGGCTTGATCAACGATACCTTGTCCGATGGCTGTGATAGTGGCTGGGTATACCGCCTCGCGACCGGTGCCTGGTACGGCAATGATCCGTCCTCCAGTTGGTATGGACAGGGCTGTAGCCAAGGTTTTCCCCTGTGGCTGGGTGACCGCGACTATGCCATCCGGACAATCTGCTTCATCGGGATCTGGCAGGCCTTCGGGTTCAACATGGTGTTGTACTTGGCAGGGCTGACCTCGGTGCCCAGGGAATTACACGCAGCGGCGGAGATGGATGGCGTGCGATCGTCCTGGACTCGCTTCTGGTTGATCACCTGGCCAATGCTTGGGCCAACCACGGTATTCGTCGTGACCATCACCCTGATCCGTTCGTTCCAGGTGTTCGACACGGTGGAGGCACTGACTCACGGCGGCCCGGTGAAGAGCACCTTCGTGATGATGTACGCCATCTATGAGAAAGCGATTCAACACAACCTGGTCGGCATGGGCGCGGCCATCACGGTGGCGTTCCTGGTGTTTGTGATGCTCCTTACCCTGGCCCAGCGTTGGTTGGTCGAGCGGCGGGTGCATTACGCATGAGACACCATTCCTCACCCTTGGTGGAGGCGTTCAAACACGCCGTGCTGATCGTCGGCGCATTGATCGTGATCCTGCCGTTCTACACCATGTTGAGCTACTCGCTGAAATCGCCCCACGAAATTGAAACTAATACCGGCGGCTTCTTCGGTGCGCAGAAGCCCATGGTCGACGAGTACTGCGTCAAGCTAGGGAACAGCCGCGAACAGTGCACCACTATCCCCGTTGTGTACAACTACACTCAGGCCTTCAAAAAGGCTCCCTTGTTGCGCTACCTGTTCAATGGGGCCTTTGTTACTGCATCGATCTTTCTGATCCAGCTGATCGTCGCCGTCCCTGCCGCCTACGCGTTGTCGAAGTTGCGCTGGTGGGGCCGGGAAACGGTGTTTGCGATGGTGCTGTTCTGCCTGTTGATCCCAGTACATGCCATCGCCCTCCCCTTGTACATCATGTTGGCCAAGGTTGGCCTGACCAACACCTATGCCGCATTGATCATACCCTGGACCATCTCGGTGTTCGGCATATTTCTGATGCGCCAGTTCTTCAAGACCGTGCCGGACGATCTGATCGACGCGGCCCGCCTTGACGGGATGAGTGAGCTCTCGATCGTTTGGCGTGTAATGTTGCCTACCGCCGTGCCCGCCCTGATGGCCTTCGCCATCTTCTCCGTGGTGGCTCATTGGAATGACTATTTCTGGCCGCGCGTGGTGATCACCGGCAATCGAGAGCTGTTCACCCCGCCATTGGGGTTGCGCGAATTCAGAGGCGGTGCAGACGGTTCCGCCTGGGGACCAATGATGGCAACCGCCACAATCATTGTCATCCCGCTGATTGCGGCCTTCCTCCTGGCGCAGAAGAAGTTCATCGAGGGCATCACGTTGTCCGGAATGAAGTAGCCAAAGCAGGCTGCCGTTCATGAGAGAGATGTTAAACCTGTCAACCAAAACCAATCGGAGATTCCTATGAAGAAGCTGCTGTCCGGCCTGGTACTGGCCGCATTTACTACTGGCGCAAACGCCGTAGATATCGAGGTGGGATACCCCTACTCTCACCTATTCGACGTGACCTTTGAGAAGATAATGAAGGACTTCTCGAAGGTTCATCCCGACATCAAGGTGAAGTTCCGTGCTGTGTACGAGGATTATGAGGACGGTACCAATACCGTCCTGCGGGAATCGGTCTCTGGCAACCTCCCGGATGTCACCATGCAGGGACTGAATCGCCAGGCCGTGCTGGTGCACAAAGGTATCGCAGAATCCCTGGAACCTTTCATTGCCAAGGAAGCGGACTTTAAGAAAGAGGGGTACCACAAGGCCATGCTGGACCTGGGTACGTTCAATGGCCAGGTGTACGGACTACCGTTTGCCGTGTCCCTGCCTGTGGGCTACTACAACATGGACATGATGAAAAAGGCGGGTATCGAGAAGTTGCCTACCACCTGGGACGAGGTCACTGATGCATGCGTCAAACTGAAGAAATCTGGCGTCAAGAACCCGATTTTCTGGGGCTGGAACATCACCGGTAACTGGTTCAACCAGGCCATGTTATGGAGCCAGGACACCCCCATCGTCAAGAACGGTCAGCCCAACTTCAACAACCCTCAAGGTTTGAGGGCCATGGAGACCATGAAGGACATCTTCCGCACCTGTGAGATGAAGAATCTGTCCTGGAAGGATGCGCTCGCTTCCTTTTCCGCCGGTGAAATTGCC
>JANTHH010000187.1 GCA_024762485.1 Chromatiales bacterium | reverse complement strand
CCGCGAGTCCACGCCGCGCAGCGAGCAGGCGTGGGTGGACGCCATCCACGACGCCCTGCGCGAGGCGGTGCGCAAGCGCAGCGAGGTGGCCGACGTGCCGGTGGGCGTGCTGCTGTCGGGCGGGCTCGATTCCAGCCTGCTGGTGGCGCTGCTGGCCGAGGCCGGGGTGTCCGACCTGCACACCTTCTCGGTGGGCTTCGAGGACCAGCCCGAGGAGAAGGGCAGCGAGTTCGAGTACTCGGACCAGGTGGTGGAGCGTTACCGGCCACAGCATCACAAGTTCCTGGTGCCCAACAATCAGGTTCTGCCGCGCCTGCCCGAGGCGGTGGACGTGATGGCCGAGCCCATGTTCGGTCAGGATGCGGTGGCCTTCTACCTGCTGTCCGAGCAGGTCTCCAAGCACATCAAGGTGGTGCAGTCCGGCCAGGGCGCCGACGAGGTGTTCGGCGGTTATTTCTGGTATCCACGGATGATGGACGAGACCGAGGGCAGTCGCCTGGAGCGCTTTCGCAAACATTATTTCGACCGCGACCACGACGAGTTCCTGCGCATGGTCTCTCCCGCCTACCGCGGCGCGGACTGGACCGGCGAGTACATCGGCCAGCGGCTGGAGGAGTCGGGTGCCGACGAGTTCCTCGACGCCGTGCTGCGCCTCGACAGCACCACGCTGATCGTCGACGATCCGGTGAAGCGGGTGGACAACATGACCATGGCCTGGGGGCTGGAGGCGCGGGTGCCGTTCCTCGACCATCAACTGGTGGAACTGGCGGCACGCTGTCCACCCGAGCTGAAGCTCAAGTCCGAGGGCAAGCACCTGCTCAAGCGGGTTGCCCGGGGCATCGTGCCGGACGGGGTGATCGACCGGCCCAAGGGCTACTTCCCCATGCCGGCGCTGAAGTTCGTGCGTGGCCGCTTCCTCGAGTTCATGCGCGATATCCTCGACTCGCAGGCCTGCCGCGAACGTGGCCTGTACCAGCGCGACTACGTGGAGATGCTGCTGGCTGCGCCGGAGATGCACCACACCCGCATCCTCGGCAGCAAGCTCTGGCATCTGGCCGCCTTCGAGCTGTGGCTGCAGCGCAATGTCGACACGGTGAGCGGGTGAGACCATACGGGATGCGCGTTTTTGCCCCGCACCGACTCGGGTAGAATCGACTGCAAGAAACCCTGCCGGGCTTGAAAAACCGGCTCCACGCCCCCACGATGCGGGGATATCAACAGATTTGAGGTGTTACCGATGGACGTCATGGATCGCATCAAAGAGCAGGTGGAGAACAATCCTGTCATCATCTACATGAAGGGCACTCCCCAGTTTCCACAGTGCGGATTCTCCTCCCGCGCCGCGGCGGCACTGCAGGATTGCGGCGAGCGTTTCGCCTACGTGAACATCCTCGCCGATCCCGAGATCTTCGAGAACCTGCCCCGCTTTGCCGACTGGCCGACCTTTCCGCAGGTCTACATCAACGGCGAACTGGTCGGCGGCTGCGACATCACCCTGGAGATGCACGCCAGCGGCGACCTGCAGAAGGCGGTGAAAGAGGCTGCGCAGAACTGGCCGGAAGAAGGCTGAGCCCGGACGCCATGCCAGACAGCCGAAAGGCCCCGCGATGCGGGGCCTTTTTCGTTGCGAACTGCGATGACCCAGACCCTGAGGTTGCTGCCGGTGTATCCGCAAAGATCTCTCCCTGCGGTCGAGATGACGAGGTGTGGCGAAGGTGTCCAGTTGCCGGATCACCGCAGTGACCACAAGGATGCTCCACCACCACTATCACTGCTGGCCACGACAATGCACCACTGCTCTCACACTGCTGGCCATGGCGACCGCCACCTCCACCTCCACCGTCATTGTCTCCCCACTGGCCACGGTGACGTCCCCCTGACCATTGTCATCCCGACAAGCGCAGCGAGGAGGGATCTTGACCCGCGAGTGGAGCACCAGAGTTGGTATCAGATCTCTCCCTGCGGTCGAGATGACAAGTGATTGCGAATGCTCGCGACGCCGGGTGCGCCCCGAGTGAACAACCTACTGAGAGATCACAGCTGGTCGCTGTCTGCGGCTGCGTCCCGATCGGTCCCGGCGGTGAGCGGCTCGCCCCACAGATTGACGATGCGGCAGAACAGCTCGGCAGTCTTGACCGTGTCATAGATCGCCGAGTGCGCCTCGTTCTCATCCCAGTCGATACCTGCGGCGCGGGCAGCCTTCGCCAGCACCGTCTGACCATAGGCGAGCCCGGCCAGGCTGACGGTGTCGAAGGTGCTGAAGGGATGAAAGGGGCTGTGCTTGTAGCCGGTGCGCTCGACGGCCGCGTTGATGAAGCCGAGATCGAAGAAGGCATTGTGGCCGACCAGTATGGCCCGGGTGCAGGCACTGGCCTTGACCGCGTGGCGGATCGGCCGGCAGATATGGTCCAGGGCCTCTTTCTCCGGCAGCGCATCGCGGAAGGGGTGGTCGGGGTCGATGCCGTTGAAGGCGAGCGCCCGCGGGTCGAGGTTGGCGCCGGGAAAGGGCTGCACGTGGCAGCTGATCGGCTCGCCGGGGAACAGTTTTCCCTCGTCATCCCGCTGCACGATCACCGCCGCCACCTCGAGCAGGGCGTCGGTCGCGGCCACGAAGCCGGCGGTCTCCACGTCCACCACCACCGGCAGGAAGCCGCGGAAGCGCTTGGCGATCTCGGGGTTGTAGTCGATAGTAGTCACGCAGCAGGAGGGTAAAGGATGCGAACATTTTTTTCGAATCGGTGGCTCGCCGTCATCGCGGCCCTGCTGCTGTACAGCCTGGCGGGCACACTGCCGGCGGGGCAGGGCCTGCTCTATGCGCTCAGCCGTCCGGGGCTGCCCACCAGCTATCTGCTCGGGACCATGCACAGCGACGCCCCCGCCGTACTCGACATTGCCGAGCGGGCCGCTCCGCAACGCCGGGCCGCCGGGCGGGTGGTGCTGGAGATACCGCTGGATGACGAGACCCGGCTGCAGGCCGCCCGCGGGATGATGCTGCCTGACGGCCAACGGCTCTCGATGCTGCTATCGGCCGAGGAGTTCCGGCAGGCACTCGATGCCGGCCGTGACCATGGCCTGTCGGCCGCCATGGTGGATCGCCTCAAACCCTGGGCGCTGGCGGTGACCCTCAGCCTGCCACCCCGGCAGGGTCGCATCCTCGACGAGGTGATCGCGCAGCAGGCACGGCGTGCCGGCAAACCCGTCATCGGCCTGGAACGGGCAGACGAGCAGCTTTCCCCCTTCGATACGCTGCCTCCCGGGTTGCAGCAGGTGCTATTGCGGGAGACGCTGCAAAACCTGCCCGGCTTCCCTGCCCAGTGGCAGGCCCTGCAGGCGGCCTACCTGGCCGGCGACCTGGATCGCCTGCAGGCGCTGAGTGCCGAGCAGACGGACGCCATCGATCCGCGACTGGCGGCGTGGTTCGACGCCCAGATCATCGATGCCCGCAACCACAGGATGCGCGCGCGGCTGCTACCCTTGCTGGAGGCGGGGCCGTGTTTTGTCGCCGTGGGTGCGTTGCACCTGCCGGGCGAGGCGGGGCTGCTGGCCGGGCTGCGCGAGGCGGGCTTCCAGGTCGATGCCATCTGGTGAGCGTTTGGCTTGTCCGGGTGAGCGGCAGAGTTGGATGATCGGTCGGGTGGCGGTATGCTTCGCCAAACCGGCAGGAGGCGTTGCGACGATCTCACGGACGAGACAGGACACCAGGCCATGAACCAGAAAAAGACCGCGACACGCCATCTCACCACCCTCGCCCTGGGCGCCACCCTGCTGCTGGGTGGCTGTGCCAGCGTCAACGAGATGGAGGGAGACCCCTACGACCCGCTGGAGCCGCTCAACCGGGTGGTCTATACCTTCAACGATGGCCTGGACAAGATCCTGATCAAGCCGCTGGCGCAGGGCTATCAGGCGATCACCCCGCAGCCGGTGGACCGCGGGGTCACCAACTTCTTCGGCAACCTCGCCGACGTCGGCTCGGCGGTGAACAACCTGCTGCAACTGAAATTCGGCCGCGCCGCCAATGATGTCGGCCGGGTGCTGGTCAACAGCACTGTCGGCATCGTCGGGGTGATGGATGTGGCCAGCAACCTCGACATGCCGAAGAGCGGCGAGGACTTCGGCCAGACCCTCGGCACCTGGGGCTTCGGCAGTGGTCCCTACCTGGTGCTCCCTGTCCTCGGCCCCTCCTCGGCGCGCGACACCGTGGGCCTGGTCGCCGACTGGTACCTCGACCCGGTCAACTATATCGAGGATGACGAGGTGCGCTGGGGAGTCGTTGCGCTGCGTGTCATCGACAAGCGTGCCGATCTGCTGGGCACCAGCCGGATACTGCAACAGGCCACGTGGGACCCCTATGCCTTCGTCAGGGACGCCTACCTGCAGAAGCGACGCAGCGAGGTCTATGACGGCAATCCGCCGCCCGAAGGGGTCGAATAGGGCCTGAGGCAGCCGCACACCGGCTACCAGCCCCCCCGGGTGGTGCCGCCTGTCGTTTGCATTTCCTCCGTCACCGTATCGGTGAATGCACATCCCCACCCGCCCACTCGCTATCCCGCGAGCGCGACATCCTGCCACCACCTGTTGTTCCGGCAGGCGCCGCGATGGCTTCCTGCGTGGCCACCACGCCGGGCCCTTTGCTGGGTACAGAGGGGCCGACCGGCCGGAAACGGCCCTCAATAATAGGACGGTCGTCTATTATAAAAAACATCATAACCTGTTGATTAAAATCAAAATCAAAAAACAGGCTCGCAATAGGCATGGCCTTCTGCTTCAATTTGCCCACATAACCGCCCCGGCCAGATACGGGGCCTGATCAAAGATAGAGCGACAGCAGGAGCGCCACCCTATGGCCACCACCCCCGACATGGATCCGCAGGAGACCCAGGAATGGCTCGATGCCCTCGACGGCGTACTGGAGAACGAGGGTGTTGACCGTGCCCACTTCATCCTGGAGCAATTGATCGACAAGGCCAGGCGTAGCGGTGCCCATCTGCCCTACAGCGCCAACACGGCCTATCTCAACACCATCCCGCTGACCCAGCAGCCCCGTTACCCGGGCGACAAGGCCATCGAGGCGCGGCTGCGCTCATTCATCCGCTGGAACGCCATGGCGATGGTGGTGCAGGCCAACCGGCTGTCGCCCGAGCTCGGTGGGCACATCGCCAGCTTCGCCTCCAGCGCCACGCTGTACGACGTCGGCTTCAACCACTTCTTCAAGGCCTACAACGAGAGCCAGGAGGGTGACCTGGTGTTCTCACAGGGCCACTCGGCACCCGGCATCTATGCCCGCGCCTATCTCGAGGGCCGCATCAGCGAGG
>JANTHH010000186.1 GCA_024762485.1 Chromatiales bacterium | reverse complement strand
AGACATCCGCATAGCGCACCCGCTCGCCCACCCAGCGGCGCAGCAGGCCCGTCGCTGCAGCCGGGTGCTCGAGCATGATGCTGGGTGCGAGTTGCTGCACCACCGGCACCAACTCCTGGTCGCGCAGCAGGTCGGCGATGCGGAACTGCATCTCGCCGGTCTGGCGGGTGCCCAGCACCTCGCCGGGGCCGCGGATCTCCAGGTCCTTCTGCGCCACCACGAAGCCGTCGTTGCTCTCACGCAGCACCGCCAGGCGCTCGCGCGCCACCTGGCCCAGCGGCGGGTGATACAGCAGCACGCAGTGGCTCTGCACCGCGCCGCGACCGACCCGGCCGCGCAGCTGGTGCAGCTGTGCCAGGCCCAGGCGCTCGGCGTTCTCGATGATCATCAGGCTGGCGTTGGGCACGTCCACCCCCACCTCAATCACCGTGGTGGCCACCAGCAGATCCAGCTCACCGGCCTTGAAGGCCGCCATCACCTGCGCCTTCTGTGCCGCCTTCAGCCGGCCGTGCACCAGGCCGATGCGCAGCCCCGGCAGGGCCTCGGCGAGCTGGGCGGCAGTGTCCTCGGCGGCCTGGCACTGCAGCGCCTCGGATTCCTCGATCAGGGTGCACACCCAGTAGGCCTGACGGCCCTCGGCGCAGGCGGACGCCACCCGTGCCACCACCTCGTCACGGCGGGCGTCCGACAGCACCACCGTCTGCACCGGGGTGCGGCCCGGCGGCAGCTGGTCGATCACCGACAGGTCGAGGTCGGCGTAGGCGGTCATCGCCAGGGTGCGGGGGATGGGGGTGGCGGTCATGATCAGCTGGTGGGGCTGCAACCGGCCCTCGCGACCCTTGTCGCGCAGCGCCATGCGCTGGTGCACGCCGAAGCGGTGCTGCTCGTCGACGATCACCAGACCGAGATCGTGGAAGGCCACGTCATCCTGAAACAGCGCATGGGTGCCCACCACCAGCGGCAGCGAGCCGTCGGCCAGGCCGGCCAGGATCGCCCCGCGTGCCTTGCCCTTGTGGCGGCCGGTGAGCCAGCCCACCTCGAGTCCCAGCGGCGCCAGCCACTGCTCGAGATTGAGCCGGTGCTGTTCGGCCAGCAGCTCGGTGGGCGCCATCAAGGCCACCTGGGCGCCGGCCTCCACCGCCTGCAACGCCGCCAGCGCCGCCACCACGGTCTTGCCCGAGCCCACATCGCCCTGCACCAGCCGCAGCATGGGTCGCGGTTCGACCAGATCGGCGCTGATCTCGTCCAGCACCCGCTGCTGTGCGTCGGTGAGGTGGAACGGCAGCGCCTGCAGCAGCGCCTGGCGCAGTGTGCCGTCGCCGGCCAGGCCCCGGGCCGCCACCGCACGCTGCTGCTCCCGTGCCTGGCGCAGGCTGATCTGGTGCGCCAGCAATTCCTCGAAGGCGAGCCGGCGCTGTGCCGGATGGCCCTCGCTGGTCAACTGCGACACCGCCGTGGGCGGCGGCCTGTGCAGCAGGCGCACCGCCGCACTCAGTTCGGGCAGCTGGTACTGCTCGCGCACCGTCGCGGGCAGCCACTCGCGCAGGGCGCGGCCCTGCGCCATCAGCTGCAACGCCTTGTCGGTCAGCTCGCGCCAGCTCAGCTGATGCATGCCCTCGGTGGTGGGGTAGATGGGCGTCAACGCCTCCTCCACCTCGGTGTCACCCTGGGCGTCGACCGGCTTGTACTCGGGATGCACCAGTTCGTAACTGGCCGGACCGTTGCGCAGCTCGCCGAAACAGCGCAACCGCACACCCGGCTGCAGGGCCGCCTTCTGTGCCGCACTGAAATGGAAGAAACGCAGGATCACCGAGCCGCTGCCGTCGGACAGCTGCACCAGCAGCGAGCGACGCCGGCCAAAGCGGATCTCGGCATGACCGACCTCGCCCTCGATCACCGCCTGGTCGCCCGGCCGCAGGCTGCCGATGGGCAGCACCCGGGTGCGGTCCTGGTAGCGCAACGGCAGGTGGAACAGCACGTCCTGCACGGTGTCGATACCCAGTCGCTGCAGACGCTCGGCACGCTTAGGCCCCACCCCCTTGAGGGCGGTCACCGGCAGCAGGTCCAGGGTTTCTGGCTGGGCGTTCAAGAAGGTTTCCGGGTTCGCGAATGACCGCAGCATACGTTGCCTGCCCGGCGAGTCAATCAGCAGGGTCCGCCGCTGATCCCGGCCCATGGCTGTGGCAGAATGCCGGCATGACCCATCAGCAGATCCTCCACCTCAAGACCCTCGGCCGCGGCACCTACAACATCAGCCACGAGCTCGACCGGGTGATCGCCGAGTCCGGCATCCAGCGCGGGCTTTGTCACGTCTTCGTGCAGCACACCAGTGCCTCGCTGATCATCTGCGAAAATGCCGACCCCACGGTGCGCCACGATCTCGAACACTTCCTCAACCGCCTGGTACCCGACGGCGATCCGCTGTTCGAGCACACCCTCGAGGGTCCCGACGACATGCCGGCCCATGTGCGCAGCATCCTCACCAAGATGGACCTGACCCTGCCGGTGGTGGATGGCCGCTGCGGTCTCGGCACCTGGCAGGGTGTCTATCTCTACGAACATCGTACCCACCCGCAGCAACGCAATGTCGTCATCACCCTGCGCGACTGAGCCCACACTGATATATATCAACTACAGTTGAAGACTCAGGTAGTAGGATATTCCCAGGTCGCTGCCGGATGACCGACTTGATTCCGCCCGGCACAACACGACATCGATTATTCAGGAGAGCAATCCGTGAGCAATGACGCCAATTTCAGCATGCCGAAGATCTCGGCCGACCGCGAGGATCAGTCCCTGGCGAAGCGCAAGATCGTCGAGAAGCTCCCCAAGCGCAGCATCTTTCCCGACGCCAATTACCCCTACCCGACAAAGATGAAGCGCAACGAATACGAGGCGCTGAAGCAGGATCTGCAGATCGAGCTGTTGAAGATGCAGGGCTGGGTGAAGGAGACCGGGCAGCGCGTTCTCATCCTCTTCGAGGGCCGCGATGCCGCCGGCAAGGGCGGCACCATCAAGCGCATGATGGAACACATGAATCCCCGGGGGGCGCGCGTGGTGGCACTGGAAAAGCCCAGTGACGAGGAGATGGGCCAGTGGTATTTCCAGCGTTACGTCAAATACCTGCCCAGCGCCGGCGAGATCGTCATGTTCGACCGTTCCTGGTATAACCGCGCCGGCGTCGAACGGGTGATGGGCTTCTGCAAGCCGGAGGAATACCTGGAATTCATGCGCCAGGCACCGGAACTGGAGCGCATGCTGGTGCGCAGCGGCATCACCCTGTTCAAGCTCTGGTTCTCGGTCAGTCGCAACGAACAGTTCCGCCGCTTCCAGGCACGCCGCCACGATCCGCTCAAGCAGTGGAAGCTGAGCCCCATCGACCTCGCCTCGCTGGACAAGTGGGAGGATTACACCGAGGCCAAGGAGGCCATGTTTTTCTACACCGATACCGCCGATGCACCGTGGACGGTGGTGAAGTCCGACTGCAAGAAGCGGGCGCGCATCAATGCCATGCGCCACGTCCTCAACTGCCTCGACTACCCAAACAAGAATCTCAAGGTCGCGGTGCCTCCCGACCCACTGATCGTCGGCTCCGCCACAAACATCTACGAGGCCGGCGAGCATACCCTGGACAGGATGCCCGAGATCCCCAAATCCCCAGATACGAAAGGCAAGGAGAAGTAGACATGCATCGCACGAATCACGCCCAGCAGATCACAGACCGCTTCCGTGAGCTGGTGGAAAAGGAAGGGGATTCGTTGCCCCCCCACCACTACGACGAGCTGTCTCTCTTGATCGAGGCCGGCATCGATACCGCCCTGCTGGAACAGACGCAGAAGGTGGCCGACAAACTCGACGAGATGGTCGCCGCGATGCGCAAGGATGCCAAATTCTTCGACTGAGTTGATGACAGCGATGCCGGGCGGGTGTATCACACGATACCCGCCCGGCGTTTTTTTGCCGGCAGGATTATCCCGACCCGTCCGACAGCAGAGGCAACCCCATGAAGCCCACAACCACCCTTATCCTGATATCGACCCTCGCACTGGGCCTCGCGGCCTGCAGTGGAAGTGACGACGAAGACAGACAGACACAGGAGCAAGCCGGGAAGAAGGGGGTGTTCACCCCCTATGCCGAGGCCCACGACGAGGCCACCCAGGCCGCCGACGCGCTGAATCAGGCCATGCAGCGCAACGAGGAGCGGATCAACGAGAGGGACTGAGGGACGACGGTGCTCCCGACACCCCAGGATCTCTCCTCGCCCTGCTCTTCGAGATGACAAGAGAGAGAAAAGCAGCGCTGCCGAGGGCAACCAACAGACAGCTTGTCATCCCGACCGCACCCGGCCACCCCGACCACGCCTTGTCATCTCGACCGCAGGGAGAGATCTTCCCCGTCCACCGACCAGTCACGGCATCGCCACATCACCACGCTGCCCCGCAGCCGACGCCGCCACCCGCCTGCCCATTTGCGCGCTCTTCGCTCAGCCACCCAGCTCCAGCACACCGTCCATCTCCACCTGCGCCCCCTTGGGCAGCGAGGCAACACCGATGGCGGCACGTGCGGGATAGGGCTCGCTGAAGTACTCGGCCATCACCTGGTTGACCAGGGCGAAGTGGCCGAGATCGGTGAGAAAGATGTTCAGCTTGGCCACATCCGCCAGGCTGCCGCCGGCGGCACGGGAGACCGCCTGCAGGTTGTCGAACACGCGGCGGATCTGCGCCGCCATGTCGCCCTCGACCAGTTCCATGGTCTCGGGCACCAGCGGTATCTGTCCGGACAGGTAGACGGTTTGGCCCACCTTGACCGCCTGCGAATAGGTGCCGATGGCCTGAGGGGCCTGGTCGGTACTGATGATCTCTCGTGCCATGGTTCTCTCCGAAAAAAGCCTGCCGCATGGTAGGGCGAATCGTCCGCCACCGCCAAGCGCGGAAGCCAGCCGGCCCATGGCCCGGCGCACCCCGGCGCACTTGCGCATCCGCTCAGTGGCCCGCGTACAGGCCCTCGACCACCTCGTGGTATCGCTCCAGGATGCGCTTGCGCCGCGGCTTGAGGGTCGGTGTCAGCAGGCCGGACGCCACATCCCAGGGCTCACGCAGCACCGCCACCCTGTGCACCCTGGCATAGCCCGGGAAGCTGGCAAGCAGTACCTGCAGTCGTGCCAGCAGGGCCTCCTGCACACGATCGCTTTCGTCGACAGCCGGGTCGTCCGGATCGAGTCCGAGGTCGCGCAGCCAGACGGCATAGGCCTTGGCCTCCGGCACCAGCAGTGCACCGAGAAAGGGCTTGCCCTCGCCCACCACCAGTGCCTGTTCGAACAGGGCGTCGAGGCAGATGGCGTTCTCCATGTCCACCGGCGAGATCTTCTCGCCGTTGGCCAGCACGATGATCTCCTTGAGCCG
>JANTHH010000185.1 GCA_024762485.1 Chromatiales bacterium | reverse complement strand
CCGCGGGCAGGGTCTGTTCGCTCATCGGGGAATTCGTCAATTCAGGGTGCTGGCGTCGGAGCGCGCGAGAAACAGCCAGGTATCGACTACCGTGTCAGGGTTCAGCGAGATGCTGCTGATCTCGCGCTGCAGCAGCCAGTCAGCCAGGTCCGGGTGATCCGAGGGCCCTTGGCCACAGATGCCCACGTACTTGCCCTGCGAGCGGCAGCTGTCGATGGCCTTTTCCATCAGTGCCAGCACCGCCGGGTTGCGTTCGTCGAAGCTGCCGGCGACCAGCCCGGAGTCGCGGTCGATGCCCAGGGTGAGTTGGGTCAGATCATTGGAGCCGATGGAGAAGCCGTCGAAGTGTTCGAGAAACTGCTCGGCAAGCAGCGCATTGGCCGGGATCTCGCACATCATCACCAGCTCCAGCCCGTTGTCACCGCGCACCAGACCATTGTCCGCCAGCGCTTCGATCACGGCCTCGGCCTCCTCCACAGTACGCACGAAGGGGATCATCAGCGCCACGTTGGTCAGACCCATCTCGTCACGCACCTTCTTCATCGCCCGGCACTCCAGGTCGAAGCAGGGCCTGAAATCCGGTGAGACATAGCGCGAGGCCCCGCGCAGCCCAATCATCGGGTTTTCTTCATCGGGTTCGAAGTGTTTGCCGCCGAGCAGGTTGGCATATTCGTTGGACTTGAAGTCCGACAGCCGCACGATCACCCGGCGCGGCGCGAAGGCCGCGGCGATGGTGGCGACCCCCTCGGCCAGCCGTTCGACGTAGAAATGCAACGGATCACGGTAGGCCGCGGCGCGCCGGGCGATGGCCTCACGCTCGGCATCCTCCAGCAGCTCCGGGTGCAGCAGTGCCTTGGGGTGGACGCCGATCATGTTGTTGGTGATGAACTCGAGCCGCGCCAGGCCGACCCCAGCGCTCGGCAGCTGACAGTAGTCGAAGGCGCGATCGGGATTGGCCAGGTTCATCATGATGCTGACGGGAATCGCCGGCATGTCGTCGAGATCGGTGACTTTGTGGTCGTAGGCCAGCTCACCCTGGTAGACATAGCCGGTATCCCCCTCGGCACAGGAGACGGTCACCGGCTCGCCATCGGGCACCCGTTCCGTGGCATCCCCGCAGCCCACCACGGCCGGCACCCCGAGCTCACGGGCGATGATCGCGGCGTGGCAGGTGCGTCCGCCCCGGTTGGTGACGATGGCGGCGGCGCGTTTCATGATCGGCTCCCAGTCCGGATCGGTCATGTCGGTCACCAGCACGTCGCCGGGCTCGACCCTGGCCATCTCGGCGATATCGCCGATCACCCGCGCGCGACCACTGCCGATGCGGTGACCGATGCTGCGACCCTCGCACAGTACGGGGCCGCGCTCGCACAGCGCGTAACGCTCGACCCGGTTGCTGTGACGCCGGCTCTGTACCGTCTCCGGCCGGGCCTGGACGATGTAGAGCAGACCGTCGATGCCGTCCTTGGCCCACTCGATGTCCATCGGGCGGCCGTAATGCGCCTCGATGGCCAATGCCTGCTGGGCCAGTTCCGTGGCCTCTTCATCGTCGATGCACAAGCGCAGACGCCCGGCCTCGGGCACATCCTCGATGCGCACGCGCTGGCCCTCAGCGTAGACCATCCGTACCGCCTTCTGGCCGACATTGCGGCGCAATATGGCCGGCCGCCCCGCCTTCAGGCCGGGTTTGTAGACATAGAATTCGTCAGGATTCACCGCGCCCTGAACCACCATTTCACCCAGGCCATAACTGCCGGTGATGAAGACCACGTCCTCGAAACCGGACTCGGTATCGAGGGTGAACAGCACGCCGCTGGCGGCGAGGTCGCTGCGCACCATCTTCTGTACGCCCGCGGACAGGGCAACCTGGCTGTGCTCGAAGCCCTGGTGTACCCGGTAGGCAATGGCGCGATCGTTGTAGAGCGAGGCGAACACCTCATGGATGGCCGCCAGGATATGGTCGAGCCCCTTGACGTTGAGAAAGGTCTCCTGCTGGCCGGCAAAAGAGGCGTCCGGCAGATCCTCCGCCGTCGCCGAGGAGCGCACCGCCCAGCTGGTGTCACCATAGGTCTGCGCAAGCTCGGAGTAGATGTCACCGATGGCCTGCTCAAGATCGGGGGGGAACGGCGTGTCCATCACCCACTGGCGGATCTTCGCTCCGGTCTCGGCCAAGGCGGTGACATCAGCGACGTCGAGCGCCGCCAGGGTGGCGTTGATGCGTTCCGAGAGCCCGTCGTGGGCAAGAAAGTGCCGGTAGGCATCGGCGGTGGTGGCAAAGCCGCCGGGAACGCGCACGCCGCTGCCCGTCAGATGCTGAATCATCTCGCCGAGCGAGGCATTCTTGCCACCGACCTGATCGATGTCCGCCAGGCCCACCTGCTCCAGGCGTTTCACATAGGTACTCATTGGTCGTTCCTCGTGGCCGGCTCCACCGGCTGTCGCCCGGACGTTTCCTTGCCACCGCCGAGCATCAGCGCGTCGGCGTGGCTGGAATGGAGAAAGTCTTTCACGGCCAGCATGGCGGTCCTGATGCGCGCCTCCTGCTCGGGATAGGCGGCAAGGGCCTCCGCCTGGTAGGCATCGATGGCACGCTGCAGGCTGGTCTCATCGAATACCCAGATCCGACCCAGCGTCTTGTTGTCTGACATGATCGGGGTCCACCCCTGGTAACCCGGCTGTTGTTCGTACAGGATCTCAGGATTCTAACGAAAAAAGCGCGCGACGGCCGTCACTGTCTGGAGGGAATCGGCCGCGAGGGGAAAGGGGGGACGACTGTCCCCCATGGTTTCGTCAGTCCACACGATAACCGGGCCGCGTGCGTGCGGCCCCGGCCGAGTGCGTGGGATTTCGGGTCAATTCAGGGGAAGGCGGGGAGACGGGTCTCCTGCCCACCCGGTGCGGCTTCCGGATGATGAGCGAGGATCAGCTCGCGGATCTCGTCGATACGCGCGGGCGGTACGTCCACCATGAGCAGGATGTGCCCCGCCTCCAGTGCGCGCTCAAAGCCCTTCAAGCGACTGTTGGGAATGCTCACACCCACCATCCCTGCCGCCCAGGCGCCGATCAGCGCTCCCAGCACGGCAAGTACCAGCACCACCCCCATGCCGATCACCTCGGCCAGACGTGGAAACAGATAGAGCCCGAGCCCGGCAAGCGCCCCGGTGAGACCACCGGCCATCAGGCCCAGTTCGCTGCCGTGGACGATATCGCTGCGCTGCAGCAGATTGGCACGGTTCAGGGTGCCCAGTTCGACCCCTTCCCGGGCCATGAAATGAAAGTGATGGTCATCGATGCGGGCCAGCAGCAGGTCCCTCTCGATGGCCTCGGCAGAGGCCCTGTCGGGCAGTATGAAATACAGCCGTCTTCTCATCGTCGGTCCCTCCTTTGCGGGACGGTGTCGAAAAAAACACCGGATCACATCAACTATAGAAGCCACTGCCGGGCAATAACCCTCAAGTATCTGTTTTTATCGCCGCTGGAACTGCCAGGGGCCGTCCGATGGACAGACCGACACAGCAGACGCGAGGTGTGCATGGCCGAGGTGAAATTCGATATCTATTTCAGCGGGGAGCTGCTGCCGAACCAAGACCCCGATGAGGTGCGCGCACGCGTCGGGGCCCTGTTCCGGGTGAGCGGGAGCGCCCTGGACCGGCTGTTCTCCGGCGAGCCGCGGCGTATCAAGCAGCAGGTGGACCCGGAAACCGCCCGTCGCTACCAGAAGGCGATCCAGAAGGCCGGGGCATTTGCCGAGCTGCGGGTGGTGCAGGAACCTGCGGACGGCGATGACGCGCCTGCCGGGGAACAGGGGCCGGCAACGGGCCCGGTGTCAGCACAGCCAGCCGGCCAGACGGCCGCGGAGCAGCCAGCCAATGGTGAGGAAGACACCTGGGCACTTGCCCCGGTGGGGGCGACGGTCGACGAGACGCCCGTACCACCTCCCCTGGAGGTGGACACCAGCGCATTGTCGGCAACGCCACCCAACTCGGGCAGCCTGGAGGAGTTCGTGGTGGAAAAGACACCTGTCCCGATTCCGGACATCAGCGCCCTGAAGCTAAAAGACGACTGACGCAGCATGCCCAACCGGCCGGGCAGGCGATATAATGGAAGGCAGAGGTGTTTTCCGTCATGCCCTATGCCAACAGCCCCGATTTCCGGGACGATCTTCCCTTCCTCCCTGGACTGAGCGAACGCGCGCGATTGCAACTGCAATGGGATACCGCTGCCGGTCTCGGGCTGCCGGTGAGTTTCAGTGACCCCCTGCCGGACGGAACCACCGCACCCACGATGATGGTCATCCCCGCGGGCACCTTTGAAATGGGCTCGCCAGCCACCGAATTCGGCCACTCGTCGTCGGAAGGTCCGCAGCACTATCGCCAGATACCTCAGGCCTTTGCTCTCTCCCGATACACTGTCACAGCCCGTGAATTCGCCCGTTTCGAACAGGCAGTGGGTTGGCGCTGGCGCAGTGACCTGATCAATGCCAGGGACGATTTCCCGGTGATGAACATCCGCATTCACGAGGCGGAATGGTATTGCCGCTGGCTGAGCGAACAGACGGGCCAGCACTATCGCCTGCCGACCGAGGCGGAATGGGAGCATGCCTGCCGTGCAGGCAGCACCAGCGCATTCCATTTCGGCGACACCGTCAGCTGCCGCGAGGTGCACTTCAACGCCAGTCTGCCCTACGAAGAGGCACGTCAGAAAAAACGCTGGTATCTGCCACGGTGCAGCCCCCTCGCCCAGTCACTGCCGGTCGGCAGCAAGCCGCCAAACCCCTGGGGGCTGCACGAGATGCACGGCAACGTCTGGGAATTCACCTGCAGTGCCTGGCGCCCCAGCCATGGTGGCAGCGACGAGATCGTCAGCGGCACGGCGCCGGGACGCAAGGCCATGGTGGTGAAAGGCGGGTCCTGGTTCGATGCGGCCGTGTTCGCCCGCAGCGCGTCTCGCCGCCCACGCCTGCGCGACGAACTCGATGTCAATCTGGGGCTGCGGCTGCTGCGGGAACTCTAGGCCACGTCACCTGACCGGCCACCCTCCCGCTTCAGCGCATCAGAAATCGTCGTCGACTTCCGCGACCTGGATCGGCGTATCCACCGAAACGGGCTGCGCCGCCGGCTGCCGACGGTATTCAATGATGAAACGCCCAACCGTATGCGAGGTCTGTAGCCGCAACGGCAGGTGGCTCCCGTCTGCGCTCAACCAGGCCTTGATGGGATTGCCGTTCGGCTCGCCCTGCGCATCGAGTTCGGTGAGACTGAATTTCTGCGTCGACCAAAGGCGCCCGTCAACCTCCAGCGCCTCCATCCCCTCGAAACTGACGCGGTAGAACGTCTGTCCATTGCCGTCGGTTACCGGCAACAACAGGGGCTCGCCGGGCAGATCAGGCAATCCGCGCACCGCCTGCAGCAGGCTCA
>JANTHH010000184.1 GCA_024762485.1 Chromatiales bacterium | reverse complement strand
GGGCGCCGCTTCCGTTAAACCCTTATCGAGCACAGACTACTGGAAACCGTCATGACCGATTCCAATCCGCAGGAACGCCGCCGCTTTGCGCGCATCCCCAACGATCACATCAGCCAGGTGCTGATCAATGGCGAGCCGATGGACTGCCGACTCATCGACATCTCGCTCAAGGGCGCACTGCTCGAGTACGACCACCCCGAGCACCCGCTGCAGACCGGTGACCAGCTCGAGCTGGTGCTGTCACTGGATGAAGAGGGGGAACTGCCGATCCGCATGCACGGTACGGTCACCCACCGCGAGGCCAGCCATGTCGGACTGCAATGCCAGGAGATCGATCTGGACAGCGCCACCACGCTGCGGCGCCTGGTGGAGGTGAACCTGGGCGATGCGCAAATGCTGGAACGGGAACTCTCCGCACTGATCGAGGGCCACTGATCAGCCGCAGCGGTACCGACGCTGGCCTGCGTCCTACAGCGCGTCCAGCGCCTCGGCCAAACGATTCACCGCGATCACCTCGACACCCTGTGGTGCCTTCTTGGGCGCGTTGGCCTTGGGCAGGATGATACGCCGCACACCGTGCTTGGCCGCCTCCCTCAATCTTTCCTGGCCGCTCGGCACCGGGCGGATCTCGCCCGCCAGCCCCACCTCGCCGAAGGCGGCGAGCCCCTCCGGCAGCGGCCGGTCACGGAAGCTCGAGAGCACCGCCAGCAACACGGCGAGATCCGCAGCGGTCTCGGTGATGCGCACCCCGCCGACCACATTCAGATAGACATCCTGATCGAACAGACCGATCCCACCATGGCGATGCAGCACCGCCAGCAACATCGACAGCCGGTTCTGCTCCAGCCCCAGCGCCACCCGCCGCGGGTTGGCCAGCGGGCTCTGGTCCACCAGCGCCTGCACCTCCACCATCAGCGGCCGGGTGCCCTCGCGGGTGATCAGGATGGCACTGCCGGGCACCTCGGCCTCGTGGCGCGAGAGGAAGATCGCCGACGGGTTGCTGACCTCGCGCAGACCCTTGTCGGTCATGGCGAAGACACCCAGCTCGTTGACCGCGCCGAAACGGTTCTTGATCGCCCGTACCAGGCGGAACTGGCTGCCCGCCTCGCCCTCGAAATAGAGCACCGTGTCCACCATGTGTTCAAGCACCCGCGGCCCGGCCAGCGCCCCCTCCTTGGTGACATGGCCGACCAGGAACAGGCTGGCGCCGGTCTGCTTGGCGAAACGCACCAGCTGCGCGGCGGACTCGCGCACCTGGGACACCGAGCCGGATGCCGACTGCAGCTGCTCCGAATAGAAGGTCTGGATCGAATCGAGCACCATCACCCGGGGCTGCTCCTGCGCCGCCAGCGAGAGGATGCGCTCGACGCAGGTCTCTGTGAGCAGCTTCAGCGCGTCCACCGGGAGACCGAGACGGGCTGCGCGCAGACTGATCTGCTCGGCCGACTCCTCGCCGCTGACGTACAGCGCCGGCATGCGTCCGGACAGCTCCGCCAGTGCCTGGGTCAGCAGGGTGGACTTGCCGATGCCCGGATCGCCGCCGATCAGCACCACCGATCCCTGCACCAGGCCACCGCCCAGCACCCGGTCGAGTTCCGGCAGGCCGGTGCCGGTGCGCTCGGTCGGTGTCGCCGACACCTCGGACAAGGTGCGGATCGCCGCACCGGCGGCATCGCCCGCATAGCCGGCAAAACGGCCTCCCGCGCCCTTGCCGGCAGGCGGGCGTACGGTCTCCTCCAGGGTGTTCCAGGCGCCGCAGTCGCTGCATTGGCCTGCCCATTTGGGGGCCTGCGCACCGCAGGCGGTACAGGTATAGACAGTCTTGGCGGCCTTGCTCATGGCTTCATCCTGATGATGTGCGGGAGTCGTGTATTGCCATCTCCACCCGGCTGGTGATGCCGCACAGCAGGGTGTACGGGATGGTCCCTGCCCAGCGTGCCACCTCCTCCACCGGCAGACCTTCGCCCCACAGCACCACCGCGTCACCGACAGCGGCGTCCGCATGGTCGCGCAGGTCGAGGGTGATCATGTCCATGGATACCCGGCCGACCACCGGTGCCCGCTTGCCGTGCAGCAGCACCCGGGCGGATTCAGGCAGTTCGCGCGGGTAACCGTCACCGTAGCCGATACCCGCCACGCCCACCATCATGTCCTCCGGACAGATCCAGCGGCCGCCGTAGCCGATCGGCTCGCCACGCGACACCCGCTTGATGGCGATCAGCCGGGTCTGCAGGGTCATCACCGGCTGCAGGTCGTGATCGGCCGCACTGTCGTCGGCAAAGGGCGAGACGCCGTAGAGCATCAGGCCCGGGCGCAGCCAGTCGCCATGGCTGGCCGGCCAGCCCAGTATCCCGGCGGAATTGGCGATCGACACAGGCCCACCGAGCTGTCGTGCCAGCGGTTGGAAGGCGGCGAGCTGTGCCCCGGTGCGGGGATCGCCCCGGTCGTCGGCATTCGCCAGGTGGGTCATCAGCAGCGGCTGGCCGGCGACGGCGTCCGAGGCGGCCAGCCGCGCAAACGCCGCCGGCACCTCTGCCGGCTCAAGGCCGAGACGGTGCATGCCCGTGTCCACCTTGAGCCAGCATGTCAGCGGACGCGGCAGTCGGGAGCGGTGCAGCATCTCAATCTGGTGATGCTGGTGCACCACCAGTTCCAGGGAGTGCCCTGCGGCCTCCTGCAGTGCCGACTCATCGGCCACCCCGCCGAGCACCACCAGCCGCCCCGTGTAACCGGCCTGGCGCAGCGTCAACGCCTCGCCGAGACGGGCCACCGCCAGGGCATCCGCCGAGTCGAGCGCCGGCAGCAGTGCCGGCAGACCATGGCCATAGGCGTTGGCCTTGACCACGGCCATCACCTGCCTGCCGGGCGCACAGGCACGCACCCGGTTCAGGTTGTGGCGCAACGCGTTGGCATTGATACGGGCGATCGGGGCGTGTGGCATCGGTGGCGTGGCGGGCCTCGTCAGTAGCCGCCATCACCGTAGGTGTCGGTGACGAAATTCTCGAACTTGGTGTACTTGCCGAGGAAGGTGAGATTGACGGTGCCGATGGGCCCGTTCCGCTGCTTGCCGATGATGATCTCGGCCATGCCCTTTTGCTCGCTGTCCTCGTTGTAGACCTCGTCGCGGTAGATGAACACCACCAGGTCGGCATCCTGCTCGATGGCGCCGGATTCCCGCAGGTCGGACATGATCGGCCGCTTGTTGGTGCGCTGCTCCAGGGAACGGTTGAGCTGGGACAGCGCGATCACCGGCACGTTCAGCTCCTTGGCCAGGGCCTTGAGCGAGCGCGAGATCATGGAGATCTCGTTGGTGCGGTTCTCCTGCTGTCCGCCACCCTGCATCAGCTGCAGGTAGTCGATCACGATCAGCCCGAGCTGGTTCTCCTCGCGCATCAGCCGGCGGCAGCGCGCGCGCAGCTCGGTCGGCGTCAGTGCGGGGGTGTCGTCGATGTACAGCTTGGCCTCGTTGAGGATGCTCACCGCCGAGCCGAGCCGCGGCCACTCGTCGTCCTCCAGCTTGCCGGTGCGCACCCGGTGTTGATCGATGCGTCCCAGCGAGGACATCATGCGCAGGGTCAGTGCCTCGCCCGGCATTTCCATGGAGAACACCGCCACCGGCAGGCCGGAACCGATGGCCACGTTCTCGGCGATGTTCATGGCGAAGGTGGTCTTGCCCATGGAGGGGCGCCCGGCGACGATGATCAGGTCCGCCGGCTGCAGGCCGGAGGTGCGGTCGTCGAAGTCCTTGAAGCCGGTGCTGATCCCGGTGATGGCCTCGCCGCTCTCATAAAGGGTCTCGATCTTCTCCACCGCCTTCACCAGCAGGCCCTTGATGGACTGGAAGCCGCCCCCCTCCTTGGTGCGCTGCTCGGCGATCTGGAACACCTTGTTCTCGGCCTCGTCGAGGATCTGGTCGGCCTTGCGGCCCTCCGGCTGGAAGCCCGAATCGGCGATCTCCGTGCCGACGCGGATCAGCTGGCGCATCACCGAGTGCTCGCGGACGATCTCGGCATAGGCCTTGATGTTCGCCGCGCTGGGGGTGTCGTTGGCCAGGGCGCCGATATAGGCCAGTCCTCCGGCCTCGTCGAGGGCGCCCTGGCGTTCCAGTTCCTCGGCCACGGTGACCACGTCCAGCGGCTGGTTTTCCGAGGCCAGCTGCTCGATGGCACGGAACACCAGCTGGTGCTCGCGGCGGTAGAAATCCACCTCGCCGACCTTGTCGGCAACCTGGTCCCAGCTGCTGTTCTCCAGCATCAGGCCGCCGAGCACGGCCTGCTCGGCCTGTACCGAGTGGGGCGGAATACGCAGCCGGTCGGTGGCGCTGTCGTCAGAATAATCGTGCAATTGGGGTTCGAGTGACATGCGCTCAGGATACAAAAATCCGCACCATTCCTCACCCGCTATTCGCGGTTGCCGCGCAGTTTTAGAGGCCGTGCCGCAACCGCCAACGGCAAGCCACTGATTTGTCTCACCTTCAGGGCGTGACTGCCGGCATACCGGGGTCTGCGTGGTCTTGCCGCCGCAACCAGTCCGTCAGCAGCTGATGACCGACGATCCCGCTGCGGGCGCTGCGGCGGTGCCCGGCATCGTAGAAATAGGCCCGGGGCAGCTCGCCGAACCAGTCGGGATCAATGGCGAAGCGCAGACGCTGGCCGAAGGCATCGGCGAACAGCCAGTTGTCGAAACGCCCCAGCTCGAGTTCCTGCATCAGCCGCACGACCTCGTCCCGCCGCGCCGGGCCGTCGGTGGCCACCAGCACCAGGTCTGCGCCGTCCACACCGGCGCCGAGATCGCGCAACTGCCCCAGCTCCTGCAGACAGGGCGGACATTCGACCGACCACAGCAGCAGGACGAAGGGACGGCCTGCATGGTCAGCGGTGATCTGCGTCAGGCTGTCGCTGCGGAAGGGTTGCAGCCCCGGCCCGACCGAGGCCAGCAGCGGCATGCCGATGAACGCCAGCAGCAATGCGGACAGCCGCCTCGCAGGGCTCATGTCCCTGCCCCGACGGCCAGCGGGATCAGCCGGTAACCCTCGGCCCGGCTGTGCCAGGAGACGTAGGCCGCATCGCCGTGGCCGATCAGCTGCGGATGATCCGAGTCATCGGACGTCACCGCCACGGCCTCGGCCTTCGACCACGTCCGCCCGCTGTCGGGCGACCGGCTCACCATCAGCGCCGTGCGCTCGCCATCGAAACGTTTCCAGGCGCGGATCACCTCTCCGCCCGCCAGCAGTATCTGGGGCCTGGAGGCCGCCGCACTGCGATCGATCGCCTGCTGGAATTCGAGCCGGCCGCTGGCCAGATCGAGACGGCCGTAGGTCAGACCGCGATTTTTCTCGCCCTTGCTGAACCAGACCAGGTGTGCCTTTTCCCGGTCATCGATCGCCAGGTCCGGGCCGTGATGGGGGCAGCCCTCGACAACCCAGCC
>JANTHH010000183.1 GCA_024762485.1 Chromatiales bacterium | reverse complement strand
CCTTGCAGAAAATGAACAGTGCAGCCCTCCCCGCAACTCTGCTGGCAACCGATCCCGACAACCCGGGCAAGGTGGTGGAACGGGCATCACTGGCCGATGCCTTCATCGACCACACAGTGATCGACAATCTACTCCTGCTGCCGGCTGCTACCGGCAGCAGGCCGGCTGACAGCCGGTTCAGCCGCGCCACCAGAGCGGAGGGACTGGCGGCCACGATCGCCTCTTCGCTGCCCTATTTCTTCACCCTCGACCCGGAAGACCTGGGCGGAGATCCCGGCGCACTGTGCCTGCAACTGCTCGAGGTGAGGCGCTGCGCGCATCTCGCCACCGGTTCACACCTCATGGACAATCCGAAAGAGGAGTTCACCCGCCTCATTGATTCATTGGACGACTGAGCGAGGCAGCCGCGAGGAATGGCACCGGCAAGGCACGGCCTGTCAGCATTCTTTACAAGTCAGGCAGGCCCGCGTAGCCCAGTGGAGGCGAGATGGAGACAGGGTGGGAAAATGTTTCGCAAGCCACTGGTAATAGGCGTTTTTTTCTTAACATGACAACAAAGCCGTCAATATTTTTTACAGAAAATCCAGTATTTGCACCACCGCCTTCCCAGTGTGACGCACTTCACACCAGCGCAGTTGACCCTGCGACCCATGCCCATTATATGGCACGAATAATGCTTATATTTACGACAGACAATAATCTGAATCAAAAAAACGAAACCCAAGGCCCAAATGACATGAAGACCATGACCCGCACATTCGGAATGCTCGCCCTGCTGGCCATACTTGCCCCCTCTGCCGGCGCGGACATCATCTACGATGCCAACGCTGGCTCAGCCAATGGCACCAATGATCTGTTGATCTCCAGCAATTTCGCTGGCTTCCCGGACCGTGACCCCCCCTTCTACGGGGCGGATGACTTCGTGCTCGCTGCTGACTCCACTCTGACGGGAGTCACCTTCTGGGCATCGGCTGCAGAAATCAATGGCAGCACTGTGGCCCTCGATCCGGGTGATTTCGGCTATACCTATTCGCTGTATGACGGCTCAAGTACAACCGGGAGCGGTCCTCTCGGCGCCGACCTCATCACCAGTGGCAGTGCACAGGCGGTGAGCTCAGTCGACACCGGCTACGACAACTGGCTGCAGTTCGAGCAGCCCCCATTGGGTGGGATCGTGCCCGTCTACGAGGTGACCTTCGACCTGGCAGTGCCAGTGGATCTGGTTGCCGGCAATACCTATTGGCTGGAGCTCTCCGCAGTGACCACCGATATCGATTATGTCGCATGGTCCGACCACTGGGAGGGGAGTGGCACCCCCGTCATCGGCGAGAACTCACAGCAGTTCTATACGGACAGCGCCCATACCGGGGCGCCCCACAGCGTCTATCACGAGGTTTCCAACGACCGTGCCTTCCAGCTGGTGGGCACCAGTGATGTCCCCGAGCCTGCCACGATCTTCCTGCTGGGTTTCGGCCTGATCGGGCTGGCGCGATACGCAAGGAAATAGACGGCATAAAACGGCTGCCTGAAAGAGACGCCCCTGCCCAGGGGCGTTTTTTTGCTCATGTGAAATGCCGGCGGCAGTAGGCCTCGGTCATCGCCAGTCGCTCCAATTGCAGGTCGTAGTGGTGGGCATCGGCCTTCCAGCATTCGCGCAGGTGGGCCACATCCACCAGTCCCGACTGACACAGCAGCCATTGCCGTGGATCGCCCAGGTCGCGGAAGACATCGTGCCGGCGTGAGCGGTCCCCGCCATGGAAGGTGGGGAAATCCTTGTCCCGCACCCTCGGTGGGAGCAGTTCGTGCAGGGCCTCACGCATGAAGGCCTTCTCCAAGGGCCCAGCCATCTCATGGGCCGGTACCGAGAGTGCCCATTCCATGAGCCGGCGCGAGCCGAGCGGGTCACGCAGCGCCATCCCCCGCCGCGACAGCAACTGCACGAGGGTCAGCGGTATGGCGCAGCTCGCCCACTGGGTCTCCCTGGCATAGAGCATCTGGGCCCTGGCATGTCCGTGCCGGGCGACCCGTTCCGCATACCACTGTTCCACCGCCGCCGACAGATGGCGGTACTGGCGGCCCATTCCCTGGGGCAGGCCGACAGGTCGCAGGAGCCGGCGTGCCAGGCTGCCCCGGGGCATGACGATGCCCGCCAGCCAGCGCAGCGCACCCGGGAAGCCGATCTGCCCGCCCTGCCAGGCAGCGGTCAACGGCGACAGCGCGGCAGCTATCTGGCCACGTCGCAGCAGGTCGGACTGGTAGGCCCAAGGGACGTTGAGCCAGAAATCACCGGAAAACCCCGCCATCAGGGTATCGGTCTGTCCTGCCGCGAGATCCTCTGCAAGCAGCATCAGCGCATAGGTGGTGGAACCGGAGAGCGGATAGTCCTGCTGGGACAGCAGGTAGGCGTCACTGTCGTTGATGTGCTCGCCGGCGATATCCCGGTAGCAGCCGACGGTGCCCCAGTAACGGTGATTCTCGTCGATGAACGGCTGCTCGTCGCTCGGTGTGCCGGGATAGATGAAGGAATAACTCCTGACCCCCTTTGCCCGCTCATCACCCTGGCCGGCGGCCTGCCGGATCACTGCCCAAATGCTGCTTGAATCCATGCCGCCGCTGAGCGCCAGGGTGCTGCTCCCGCTCGGCGGCAGGGCATGGAGCACACTCTCCTCGATGGCGCCGCGCAGCCCTTGCAGCAACTCTTCGCGGGGACGCCCGGGGCGGGGTTCCACGCCCTCGGGTCGCCAGAAGGTATGCAGCTCGAACTGTTGCGGTGCCGCCATGGACCAGCAGGCACGGCTGCCCGCCGGGATGCGCATCACCCCCTGGAACGGGGTGGCGGTGGGCTCCAGCAGGGTGCCCAGATAGAACAGGTGCTGTGCGATGGCCTCGGTGTTCATCTCGGGCGTGAGGCCTGCCGCCCGCAGCACCGCGAGCGGCTCGGCGCCTATCACCCATTGGCCGCGATCACCCGGGGAGCGGGCGATGAACAGGGGATAGATGACGGTGGGCCCGGCGATGGCATGGATCCGCCGGTCACGCTTGTCGAGCACCACCGCGGCGTAGTCGCCGTCCACCGCCTCCAGTGCGTTCGGCCCCAGCCTCAGCCAACGGCCGGCCAGCCACTGGGCCGGGGAAGCCCCGGCCAGCCCATGCAGGTGGCCGTCGCTGCCAAGCTCGACCAGGTAGCCCGTGACCAGCACCGCGATGCCGTCGTCCTCGAAGACACTGATCTCGGATGGCCTGGCACAGACACCGGCACGGATGCCCGGCCTATCCAGGACGGTGTGCACCGCGCCGTGATACCGCTGGGTTGCAACCAGCTTGTCAAAGGTCGCCCCCCGCTGTGCATCCGAACCACCGAGTACCATGCATAGCGCCGTCATCGTCCGGGCATCCTCCGAGCGGTCCCTTCGCCGTACGGGCTGCATCGGGCAGCACAGACCGATAAACTGGGAAGGCCCCCAGCCGCCCATCCACACCCATGTCCAAGACCCACTGGTCCCACCTCCTGCCGCTCTATCTCTCCGCCCTGCGTGTCGCCGTGGCTGCCCAGCAGTTACGGCACGTCCGGGTAGACGAGGTCATCCCCCGGCTGCTGGCCGCCGACCATCTGCCGCGGGCCGTCGACAGCACCCTCGCGACCCGTGCCGCCTCGCGCGCCAGTCGCCTGCTGGGACTGCTCGGCCAGCTCGATTCCTGCCTGGTCCGCTCGCTGGTGCTGGGCAGCCTGATCAGCGACCGCCCCGGTGTCGAGATCCATTTCGGTTTTCGCCCCGGGGAGGCGGATACCGAGGGCCACGCCTGGGTCAGCCTGAACGGAGAGGTGCTGGGTTTCAGCGACGACGAGCAGGACAATCCCCGGCGCTATACAATCGCCCGCAGCCTGCCCCTGCAACGACCGGAGCCCCGACATGACCGACAAGGCCGCTGAACTCGCCGCCTACCTGGCCCAGCCCGAGGTCACGCTCACCGTGCTGGCCGACGGCAGCGGCGTGATCCTCGACATCGCCGCCAGCCAGGTGATCACCCTCAACGACACCGGCGTGCTGCTCGCCGAGGCCCTCAGGGACGGGGTTGCCAGCAGCGAGGAACTGGTCGATCAGCTGACCACCAGCTACGAGGTGGACCAGGCGGATGCCCGGGCCGATGTCGGCGACTTCCTCGACCTGCTTGCCGGCCACCTGCTCATTGCCCGGGGGGAGGCGGCGCAATAGCCTCGCCGCCCTCCTCCGGTTCCGGCAGTTCCACCTTGTCGATGGAGTGGAAGCGCGAGGTGATCTTCTTCGCCGACACGTTCACCTGCTTTACATCGTCGTGGGCCTGGCGCACATGGGTCTCGAGCTTGTCCATGCGGGTCTGAAAACGGCCGAAGTCCTCCGACAGGCGCCGCAGGTGATCCTGGATGATGTGCACCTGCTTGCGCGTCGCCTCGTCCTTCAGCACCGCCCGCGCAGTGGTCAGCACCGCCATCAGGGTGGTGGGCGAGACCAGCCAGACGCGGCGCCGCTGCGCCTCCTCCACCAGGTCCTGAAAATGCGCGTGGATCTCGGCGAAGATGGCCTCGGCGGGCAGGAACATCACCGCGCCCTCGGCGGTCTCGCCGGCGATCAGGTATTTGTCGGCGATGTCGTTGATGTGCTTCTTGATGTCCTGCTTGAACTGGCGGGTCGCCTTGTCGCGCTCACTGTCCGGCTGATCCGGATCGGACATGCGCTGGAAGCTCTCGAGCGGGAACTTGGCATCGATGGCAACGTTGCCGGTGGGCTCGGGCAGGTACAGCAGGCAGTCCACCCGGGTGCCGTTGCTCAGGGTCTTCTGCAGCTCGAAGCTGCCCTCGGGCATGACGTTGCGGATCAGCCCCGCCAGCTGCACCTCGCCGAAGGCGCCGCGTGAGCGCTTGTCGGTGAGCACCTCCTGCAGGCTGACCACATTGCTCGACAGCTCGGTGATCTTCTTCTGCGCCTCGTCGATGCGGGTCAGGTGCTGCAGCACCTTGCTGAAGGTCTCGGTGGTCTTCTCGAAGCCGTCGGTCAGCCGTTTCTCCACCTGCCCGGCGATCTCCTTCAGGCGCTGATCGGTGGTCTCGGTCAGCCCCTCCACCCGCTTGCTCAGCTGGCTGGACGACTGGGCCAGCGACTCGCCGAGCAGACGGCTGACATCCCCCATGCCCTTGGTCAGCGCCTCCTGCTGTGCCTTGATGGCATCGGCCTGACGCTGCTCGAAGGACTCGCGATGCCGGGCCAGGCCACCTTCCATGACATCCTTCAGCTCGGTGAGTGCGCGCTGCTGCGCCAACCTGCCGTCGGCCAGCGTCTCCTGGGTCGCCTTCTGCAGCCACTCGAAGCGCTCCACCAGCTCGGTGCGCAGGCGGCCGCTGTCCTCCAGCATCTGCCGCTGCAACCCCTGGATGTTCTGGGACAGGCTCTCCTGCAGCTGCGCCTGGCTGCG
>JANTHH010000182.1 GCA_024762485.1 Chromatiales bacterium | reverse complement strand
CGCAGGACGTTGCCCGCTGCATCGCGGACGATGCGACCGTAACCAGCCGGCTCGTCGAGATCGACTGTCAGCAGACCCAGTGCGGACTCCGTGCGCCCGATCAGTCGCTGCAGTGTCCCGAGCCGGGTCAGCGGCACATCGCCATAGAGCACCAGCACCTGATCAACGTCACCGAGCATCGGCATGGCCTGCTGCACTGCGTGGCCGGTTCCCAGCTGGCGAGCCTGCTCGGCCCAGAGCAGGTCATCGTCGCCGAAGGTCTGCCGCACCATCTCGCCGCCGTGGCCGAAGACCACCACGATTCGATCGGGATCAAGCTGCCTTGCCGTGTCGATGACGTGACCGAGCAGGGGGCGACCTGCGAGGGGATGGAGGACTTTCGGCAGACTTGAGCGCATCCGCGTCCCCTGGCCTGCCGCGAGTATGACTACGCCTAATGACATCGTGAGCTTCCCGGCCTGGATGATTGACTGCTGTCCTGAACGCGACTCAATTGATGGAGCCGGGGCCCTGCATCTGTACCGCATTGATGCCCGAAACCTGCTCTTCACCCGGGGCGGCGTCGCGGACATCGTGGATCTTCACAATCACCTTCAGGGTCTTGCCGGCCAGAGGGTGGTTGCCATCCACCGTCAGCTTGCCATCCTCGATCCTGCTGACGTGAAAGGTGCGGGTATCACCCGCCTCGTTCTGCATCGCCACCTCGGCTCCGATACGGTGGAATTCAGGCGGTACATTGCTGAGATCATCGGTGAACGTAAGGTTCGGATCATGTTCGCCAAACCCGGATTGCTCGGGCGTCAGGATCACCTCCACCTCGTCGCCCGGTCGCTTGCCGAGCACGGCACGGTCCATGCCGCCGATGAGCTGGGTGTCGCTGCCATGCACGTAGCCGATGGGGACATCGTGTTGTTCAACCACATTGCCATCCTCATCCAGAATGGTGTAGCTGAGGGTCACATATTTGCCGTTCTGTACGGTCTGCTCGGTCATGGTGCTGCCTCGATCAATAAAAAAGCGGCCCCGCCGTATGACCGACGGGGCCGCCTGATTCTACCAGAGGCGCAGCGACTGCGCCCTGCCGGCCGCTAGCGCTTGGTCTTGCGCAGGCGGTCGATGGCGCGCAGCTGTGCCATTGCCTCGTTCAGCTCAGCCTGGGCCTTCGCCAGCTCGATATCCGCCGTGCGGTTGGCCAGTGCGTCTTCAGCGCGACGCTTGGCCTCCTGCGCGGCGGCCTCGTCCAGGTCCGCGGCGCGCACTGCGGTATCGGCCAGCACGGTGACCACATGCGGCTGCACCTCGATCATGCCGCCGGAGACGTAGAAATGCTCCATCTCCTTGCCCTGGCCGGGATCGACCCGCACCTCACCGGCCTTGAGGCGGGTGACCAACGGGGTGTGTCGCGGCGCGATGCCGATCTCGCCCATTACCGCCGGCGCATAGACCATCTCACCCTGCCCGGAGAACAGGTGGCCTTCGGCACTGACGACATCGACGTGAATGGTCATGGACATAGTCTAGTCCTCCCCAACGGGATTAAGCGGCCTTCTCGGCGTTGGCGACGGCCTCTTCGATGCTGCCGCACATGTAGAATGCCTGCTCGGGCAGGTGGTCGTACTCGCCGTCAAGGATGGCCTTGAAGCTGGCGATGGTGTCCTTCAGCGAGACATACTTGCCCGGCGCGCCGGTGAACACCTCGGCCACAAAGAAGGGCTGGGACAGGAAGCGCTGGACCTTACGGGCGCGCTGTACCACCAGCTTGTCGTCCTCGGACAGTTCGTCCATACCCAGGATGGCGATGATGTCCTTCAGTTCCTTGTAGCGCTGCAGCACACCCTGCACGCCGCGGGCCACCTCGTAGTGCTCGTGACCCACGACGTTGGGATCGAGGATACGGGAGGTGGAGTCCAGCGGATCCACGGCAGGGTAGATACCCAGCTCGGCGATCTGACGGGACAGAACCAGGGTCGCGTCCAGGTGGGCAAAGGTGGTCGCGGGCGAGGGGTCTGTCAGGTCGTCAGCAGGTACGTACACCGCCTGGAAGGAAGTGATTGAACCGGTCTTGGTGGAGGTGATGCGTTCCTGCAGGGCACCCATCTCCTCGGCCAGGGTCGGCTGGTAGCCCACCGCGGAGGGCATACGACCCAGCAGTGCGGACACCTCGGTACCGGCCAGGGTGTAACGATAGATGTTGTCGACGAACATCAGCACGTCACGACCTTCGTCACGGAAGTACTCGGCCATGGTCAGGCCGGTCAGGGCGACACGCAGGCGGTTGCCGGGCGGCTCGTTCATCTGGCCGTAGACCAGGGCCACCTTGTCGAGAACGCCACCTTCCTGCATCTCGTGGTAGAAGTCGTTACCCTCACGGGTACGCTCACCGACACCGGCAAACACCGAGAAGCCGGAGTGTGCGACGGCGATGTTGCGGATCAGCTCCATCAGGGTCACGGTCTTGCCGACACCGGCACCACCGAACAGGCCGACCTTACCGCCCTTGGCGATGGGCATGATCAGGTCGATGACCTTGATACCGGTTTCGAGGATCTCGGTTGTGGTGGCCTGGTCTTCCAGCTTCGGCGGCAGACGATGGATGGGCATGCGCTCATCGGTGCCGATGTCGCCGGCCTGGTCAATCGGATTACCCAGTACATCCATGATGCGGCCCAGGGTGGCCTGGCCGACCGGGACCTGAATCGGCGCGCCGGTGGTGACCGCATCGATGCCGCGCTTGAGGCCATCGGTCGAACCCATGGCGATGGTACGCACCACGCCGTCGCCCAGCTGCTGCTGCACTTCCAGCGTCAGTCCAACGGACTCGATCTTCAGTGCATCGTAGACCTTAGGCATGGCGTCCCGGGGGAACTGGATGTCCACCACGGCGCCGATGATTTCCACCACTTTACCCGTGCTCATTGGCCTTTCCTCTTAGCTGCACGCTGGCAGCCTGTTGTCGTTCAAAAATAAAAATTCGATTCGGCTCAGACGGCCGCGGCACCACTGACGATCTCGGAGATCTCCTGGGTGATCGCCGCCTGGCGCGCCTTGTTGTAGATCAGCTGCAACTCGTCGATCAGGCTGCCGGCGTTGTCGGACGCGGCCTTCATTGCCACCATGCGCGCCGATTGCTCGCAGGCGGCGTTCTCAACCACCGACTGATAGACCAGTGACTCGATGTAGCGGATCAGCAGGTCGTCCAGCACCTCTTTGGCGTCCGGCTCGTAGATATAGTCCCAGTGGTGCCCCAGTTCCGTCTTCTCTTCCCCTTCCGCTTCAGGCAGGGGAACGAGCTGGCTCACAGTCGGCTGCTGCGTCATGGTGTTGACGAAGACGTTGTAGGCAACGCGGATCTCGTCGACTTCGCCCGCAGTGTAGGCATCCAGCATGGTCTTGACCGTGCCGATCAGATCCTCGAGGTGCGGCGCATCACCGATATGGGTGATCTGGGCCATCACCTCGCCACCGAAGCGACGGAAGAAACCCAAGGCCTTGTTGCCGACGATGACGAACTTGACCCGCTTGCCTTCTTCCTGCAACGCCCTGATGTCGTTGATCAGCTTGCGGAACAGGTTGTTGTTGAGGCCACCGCACAGTCCCCGATCGGAGGAGACGATGACGTAACCCACGGTCTTCACCTCACGCTGCTGCATGAAGGCATGCTTGTACTGCGGGTTGGCCATGGCCAGGTGTCCGATGACCCGGGCAATCCTCTCTGCATAGGGGCGGGACGCAGTCATGCGGTCCTGTGCCTTGCGCATCTTGGACGCAGCAACCATCTCCATCGCACTCGTGATCTTACGAGTGTTCTTGACCGAGTTGATCTGGGTCCGTATCTCTTTTCCGACTGCCATAGTTCGCTCGCTCTGCTCGCTTGACCGGCGGCTGTTTCAACAGCCGCCGTAAGGCCGCTTACCAGCTGTGGTTGGCCTTGAAGTCCTTGAGGGCCTCGTGGAACGCATTGGCGATGTCATCATTGTAATCGCCGGCCTCGTTCACCTTGGCCATAAGTTCAGCGTGGCTGCTGTTCATGTAATCGTGCAGGGCATGCTCGAAATCGACGACCTTGTTCACCTCGACATCGTCAATGTAACCCTCGTTGGCGGCAAACAGCGAGACGGCCATGTCAGCTGTGGACAGCGGCGCGTATTGTGGCTGTTTCATCAGCTCAGTTACTCGCTGGCCACGCTCCAGCTGCTTGCGGGTTGCCTCATCGAGGTCCGATGCGAACTGGGAGAAGGCCGCAAGCTCACGATACTGGGCCAGGGCCAGACGCACACCACCACCGAGTTTCTTGATGATCTTGGTCTGCGCAGCACCACCGACCCGGGACACCGACAGGCCGGCGTTGATGGCCGGACGGATGTTGGCGTTGAACAGGTCCGCCTCGAGGAAGATCTGACCGTCGGTGATGGAGATCACGTTGGTCGGCACGAAGGCGGACACGTCACCCGCCTGGGTCTCGATGATCGGCAGCGCGGTCAAAGAACCCGTCTTGCCCTTCACCTCGCCGTTGGTGAACTTCTCGACGTAGTCGGCGTTGACCCGGGCAGCACGCTCCAGCAGGCGCGAGTGCAGGTAGAAGACGTCACCGGGATAGGCCTCGCGACCCGGCGGACGACGCAGCAGCAAGGATACCTGGCGATAGGCCCAGGCCTGCTTGGTCAGGTCGTCATAGACGATCAGGCCGTCTTCACCACGATCGCGGAAATACTCGCCCATGGTGCAGCCGGCATAAGGTGCCAGGAACTGCATCGCGGCAGAATCGGCGGCCGGGGCGGCGACGATGATGGTGTGCGCCAGCGCATCGTGCTCTTCCAGCTTGCGCACCACCTGGGCGATGGTCGAATTCTTCTGACCAACGGCGACGTAGATACACTTAACGCCGGTGCCCTTCTGGTTGATGATGGCATCGACCGCGATGGCGGATTTACCCGTCTGGCGGTCGCCGATGATCAGCTCACGCTGGCCGCGACCGACCGGGACCATGGCGTCGATTGCCTTGATGCCGGTCTGCACCGGCTGATCGACCGACTTACGCTCGATAACACCGGGCGCGATAGCCTCGAGCGGTGCCGTGGTCTTGGTCTCGATCGGGCCTTTGCCGTCGAGGGGGTTGCCCAGGGCATCGACCACACGGCCGAGCAGCTCGGGACCGGTGGGCACCTCGAGCACCTTGCCGGTGCACTTCACGGGGTCGCCCTCGGTGATGTGCTTGTAGTCACCCAGAACAACGGCACCGACGGAGTCACGCTCCAGGTTCAGGGCCAGGCCATAGGTGTTGCCGGGAAATTCCAGCATCTCGTAGGACATCACGTCGGCGAGGCCGTGGATGCGGACGATACCGTCGGTGACGCTGACCACGGTGCCCTCGTTGTGGGCCTCGGTGGCGAGATCGAATTTCTCGATTCGGCTCTTGATCAGCTCGCTGATTTCAGAAGGATTGAGTTGCATGGTTGCTTACCCGGTTAAGTACGTAATACGTTCGCCAGCTGCGAGAGCTGCCCCTGGACGCTGCCGTCGATGACCAGATCTCCGGCGCGTATCTTCACGCCACCGATCAGTTCGGGATCCTGGTCACTGGTGATATGGACTTCACGACCCAGCTTCTCTTTCAACGCCGTGGCCAGCTGCTGCTCCTGCGCAGCATCCATGGCGAAGGCCG